>NZ_CAXIQH010000002.1:0-68831 GCF_964030975.1 Candidatus Tisiphia endosymbiont of Hybos culiciformis | reverse complement strand
GGAGCTACTGTAGTAGCGACAAAGCAATCCATAAAAGCAATCAAAAATGGATTGCTTCGTCGGCTTATGCCTCCTCGCAATGACGTCAGTTTACTATGGTTAAATACTAGTCTGGTTAACTATATAAGAAGAAAACAGCTACTAATTTTAGCTAGTTCTTTTGCAATAACTTTTATTAGCTCATACCAAATTCAGTATGGTTTTATTTCAGCATGTGCTGTGACATTTTCTCTTTTTCTAATAATACAAAATTGTTATTATGTATTAGCAAAAAGCAATTTTTTTAGAACCAAACTAAAAGCCAATATTGCTATGATCTTAGGGCATTTAGGCTTTGGCTTACTTGTTTTAACTATTACTCTTAATTCATTATTACAAAGCGAAGTAGATTTTATAGGAAAAGTTGGAGACAAGGTAACAGCAGGTGGGTTTGAAGTTACCTTAAAAGATATTAGAGTATCCACAGCCCAAAATTATTATCGGCAAATTGCTGAATTTTGGATTCAGGATCAACAAAATAATATCACTATATTAAAGCCTGAAAATAGATTATATATAATAGAAAAACAACTATCTCAAGAAAGTAATATATATTCTTATTTAACTTATGATCTTTACGCGGTATTAAGTAAAATTGATGATGATGTAATTCATGCAAAAATATATTACAAACCGATGATGAGTCTTATTTGGATATCTATTATGATTATAGCCGGAGGATTGTTAATCGGATTATTTCGTCGCTCTACCAGCTAGCCCCATAAGTACCCTACATTTTTTATTTTGTAGTGAAAGTGTAATTCGACATAATATACCAATTTAAGGAAAAAAAACCGATCTCTAACTGTCATTGCGAGGAGCCACTTTAGGCGACGAAGCAATCCAAAAGACCAGAAGTGGATTGCTTCGTCGTGCTTACACACTCCTCGCAATGACGCTTGTGTAGCATAATATCCTTATAATTTTTTGCTATTTTTACGATAGAATAAAAAATGTAGGGTATGAGCTAGTGCTACAGTCGTAAACTTTGTGCATACAGTGCACGGGTTCTTTCTTTATAGTTATGCTCATAGGATTAGGTGATAAAGAACATAACGATTGTAAGTTGTCATTCCCGCGAAGGCGGGAATCTAGTACTACAGTCGTAAACTTTGTGCATACAGTACACGGGTTCTTTCTTTATCTTTAAAGTGACAATCTTTTGCTCTGGCTTGGTGTCGTCTTCGCCATAAGGATAGGCTTAAGAATGCTTCCTTTGTTGTCGTAAATAAGCTTGAAAAAATCAACTTTACAAAACGTCTAATTTCTTGAACCGTAAGGCTGATAAAATCTTCTGTTTTTTTTATATTCGTGCATTGAATCCAATTGCTCTTGACCTGCAGATATAGTGTATACTTGCAGCAAAACTGCATAACTCTATCTAATTTTTTTGTTAGTATAAAATTTATTTTATAAATTTGGGTTCCTACTATGCAAATACCATCAATTACTATTGAGCAAGTAGCTCAGCAATTTAAAGCCTGGCGTCAAACTAAAACTAACAAGTTTGATCCCATACCAAACCGTATACTTGCAGCAAAACTGCATAACTCTATCTAATTTTTTTGTTAGTATAAAATTTATTTTATAAATTTGGGTTCCTACTATGCAAATACCATCAATTACTATTGAGCAAGTAGCTCAGCAATTTAAAGCCTGGCGTCAAACTAAAACTAACAAGTTTGATCCCATACCAAACCATCTAAAGGAATTAGTTCGCCAGCTACTCCATCACTATTCTTGCAAAGATATAGCCAAACATCTCAATATTAATAAAACAATAATTAGTTCAATTCAACGTATACTTGCAGCAAAACTGCAACAAGATATTAATTTCCTTCCATTTCAACTAGTAAATTCTATAGATACTGATCCTGTGGCTACTCCCAAACAAAATTACTACACTTGCCACATTATTAAACCAAATGGTACCAAGCTTATTATCCAAACATTGGATCCAAAAATCATAATTCAGACATTTCTATGCTGCAACTAACCCCTCAGTCAGTTATTTTTGTTGCCACTATTGCCATCGACTTTCGTAAGGGTATCGATGGTTTAATAGCTGTTTGCAGACAAAAACTTTCTTCCAACCCTCTTAATGGTTCCTTGTTTTTATTCTATAATAAAAACAGAACTGCCATTAAAATTTTGTCCTTTGATGGTCAAGGCTTTTGGTTATGCTCTAAACGCCTATCCAAAGGTAAATTTACGGCAAAACTTTCCCCATCTGATAATTCATCTTATCAGATTTGTTATAGAACCTTACACATTCTTATTCATAATGGTGATCCTAGTTCTGCCAAACTCTCTAATGATTGGCTTCCTGTCATTTAAGCTGCCGTCTCGATTAATTCCGTATTATTTATATATCTTGCATAGGCAAAAGGCGTATAATTCGTAGGATGCTTCTTTGCTTTGTTGCTCTGCTCTTGCAGCCAATTTAAATATTTAAATGCATTGATTTCATTCTCACTACAAGTCTTTACTATACTATACAGACCACTATGTATCTCAGCACTATTGATTGTTTTAAAGAATAATGAATTCTTCCTTTGTAAAATAATGGTACGTAGTGACCTCTCAGCCCAATTATTATCAAGACTGCTAACTGGAATTTTCAAAAATTGCGTCAAACCTTCTTTATTATTTAACCAATATTTCATAGCTTGCCCAAACCTACTATTAGGCTCAACTTTCTTGTCGTTAAATAATTCATCTATTTTGTTATATATATTTTCTATATATTTACTGCTATGTTCCTGATGGTACTTCAGCTTCTCCTCAAGGCTCATCTCTTTACATTGATGTTCATTATGGTAAATCCCAGCAGTCTGTTTGAGAAAATATCCGCATTCTTCAGGGTAATATGGTTCATTCTCTGTAAATTTTCTCTGCCCATGTGACAAACAATTGATCATCACTATTATTGCCAGTAATTCTTTATCTGCTTCTGATAATACCGGGTTATTATTGTTACTTGCATCAGTCATTAAATGAATAGAATCAGTCCTATTCTTACGATTCTTTAGTACGTTACCAATATTTTCCCCGCCATGCTTATTACCGGTAAAATATAAAACTATCACCTCATTATTGGCAGTCTTAGCACATATAGTAGTGGTATAACAGCTGCGTCCTTTCTTATTTTGAGTACGTAATTTTTTATTGGCTACAGTAATTTCTAAAATTCTAGCTCTAGTATCATCAAGATTCAGTGAGCTACATTCGGCAGCCATTTCCAATAATACCCTGTAAATTTCAGCTCCACCACCTTCTTGCCAAACATCTAAATATTGTTGCCACAACGAGCTATATGATACAGGAACCCCGCTTAAACTTTGCAACCTAGATAAACGATAGAAGGGAGTACCGTAGGTCTTTTGTAACACTATTGCACTTTTGCTACTATTTGTCCATTTGTTGATATTCTTATTGTTCATAACTGTATAATCGCAAGCATTACAGCGTAACGTTTTCTTTACATATCTGTTGACTGTAATTGGAGCATTACCTGTAAATTGTAGCAATTTTCTAGCTTCACTATTATAGAGTTTACCATTATCACAGTGAGGACAGCTATCACCACTACAAAAATTCTCAGGAGATAAATAGCTGGTATTCGCATCCTGATAATCATCAAATCCATATTTACCTTGCCAATTACTGCGATCTCTCTTCTTGGACTCATCGTACTCTTCTTCATTACCACCATTCTTATTATCAGATTCACTCGGTGGTTCTTTTAATGAATCTGAACTATCTTTTTTTTGTTATCTGCCTTAAAACCAATCATCATCTCCTTAAGCTTATTTATACTGATGTTTGATGATGCTAGCTTGTCTATTAGTTCGTTACAAAATTTCACAAGTTCTATCACCGCTTGCTGATCATCTCCTGTTAATGAACTTGCCTTAATATGTTGTATTAGTTCTTCTCGTTCCTCAGCACTTAAGGTCGCTACTTTTGGCTTTTTCATTTTGATTCATTCATTACGTTTAATAATTGAAATGTTATAGTATAACTGATAGTTTTTCAACCAGTTTTTTTACTAATCGGTGATATTTGCATAGTAGGAACCCAAATTTATAAAATAAATTCATACTACCAAAAAAATTTAATAGAGTTATGCAGTTTTGCTGCAAGTATACCCATACCAAACCATCTAAAGGAATTAGTTCGCCAGCTACTCCATCACTATTCTTGCAAAGATATAGCCAAACATCTCAATATTAATAAAACAATAATTAGTTCAATTCAACGTATACTTGCAGCAAAACTGCAACAAGATATTAATTTCCTTCCATTTCAACTAGTAAATTCTATAGATACTGATCCTGTGGCTACTCCCAAACAAAATTACTACACTTGCCACATTATTAAACCAAATGGTACCAAGCTTATTATCCAAACATTGGATCCAAAAATCATAATTCAGACATTTCTATGCTGCAACTAACCCCTCAGTCAGTTATTTTTGTTGCCACTATTGCCATCGACTTTCGTAAGGGTATCGATGGTTTAATAGCTGTTTGCAGACAAAAACTTTCTTCCAACCCTCTTAATGGTTCCTTGTTTTTATTCTATAATAAAAACAGAACTGCCATTAAAATTTTGTCCTTTGATGGTCAAGGCTTTTGGTTATGCTCTAAACGCCTATCCAAAGGTAAATTTACGGCAAAACTTTCCCCATCTGATAATTCATCTTATCAGATTTGTTATAGAACCTTACACATTCTTATTCATAATGGTGATCCTAGTTCTGCCAAACTCTCTAATGATTGGCTTCCTGTCATTTAAGCTGCCGTCTCGATTAATTCCGTATTATTTATATATCTTGCATAGGCAAAAGGCGTATAATTCGTAGGATGCTTCTTTGCTTTGCTGCTCTGCTCTTGCAGCCAATTTAAATATTTAAAGGCATTGATCTCGTTCTCACTACAAGTCTTTACTATACTATACAGACCACTATGTATCTCAGCACTATTGATTGTTTTAAAGAATAATGAATTCTTCCTTTGTAAAATAATGGTACGTAGTGACCTCTCAGCCCAATTATTATCAAGACTGCTAACTGGAATTTTCAAAAATTGCGTCAAACCTTCTTTATTATTTAACCAATATTTCATAGCTTGCCCAAACCTACTATTAGGCTCAACTTTCTTGTCGTTAAATAATTCGTCTATTTTGTTATATATGTTTTCTATATATTTACTGCTATGTTCCTGATGGTACTTCAGCTTTTCCTCAAGGCTCATCTCTTTACATTGATGTTCATTATGGTAAATCCCACCAGTCTGTTTGAGAAAATATCCGCATTCTTCAGGGTAATATGGTTCATTCTCTGTAAATTTTCTCTGCCCATGTGACAAACAATTGATCATCACTATTATTGCCAGTAATTCTTTATCTGCTTCTGATAATACCGGGTTATTATTGTTACTTGCATCAGTCATTAAATGAATAGAATCAGTCCTATTCTTACGATTCTTTAGTACGTTACCAATATTTTCCCCGCCATGCTTATTACCGGTAAAATATAAAACTATCACCTCATTATTTGTAGTTTTAGCACATATAGTAGTGGTATAACAGCTGCGTCCTTTCTTATTTTGAGTACGTAATTTTTTATTGGCTACAGTAATTTCTAAAATCCTGGCTCTAGTATCATCAAGGTTCAGTGAACTACATTCGGCAGCCATTTCCAATAATACCCTGTAAATTTCAGCTCCACCACCTTCTTGCCAAACATCTAAATATTGTTGCCACAACGAGCTATGGGATACAGGAACCCCGCTTAAACTTTGCAACCTAGATAAACGATAGAAGGGAGTACCGTAGGTCTTTTGTAACACTATTGCACTTTTGCTACTATTTGTCCATTTGTTGATATTTTTATTGTTCATAACTGTATAATCGCAAGCATTACAGCGTAACGTTTTCTTTACATATCTGTTGACTGTAATTGGAGCATTACCTGTAAATTGTAGCAATTTTCTAGCTTCACTATTATAGAGTTTACCATTATCACAGTGAGGACAGCTATCACCACTACAAAAATTCTCAGGAGATAAATAGCTGGTATTCGCATCCTGATAATCATCAAATCCATATTTACCTTGCCAATTACTGCGATCTCTCTTCTTGGACTCATCGTACTCTTCTTCATTACCACCATTCTTATTATCAGATTCACTCGGTGGTTCTTTTAATGAATCTGAACTATCTTTTTTTTGTTATCTGCCTTAAAACCAATCATCATCTCCTTAAGCTTATTTATACTGATGTTTGATGATGCTAGCTTGTCTATTAGTTCGTTACAAAATTTCACAAGTTCTATCACCGCTTGCTGATCATCTCCTGTTAATGAACTTGCCTTAATATGTTGTATTAGTTCTTCTCGTTCCTCAGCACTTAAGGTCGCTACTTTTGGCTTTTTCATTTTGATTCATTCATTACGTTTAATAATTGAAATGTTATAGTATAACTGATAGTTTTTCAACCAGTTTTTTTACTAATCGGTGATATTTGCATAGTAGGAACCCAAATTTATAAAATAAATTCATACTACCAAAAAAATTTAATAGAGTTATGCAGTTTTGCTGCAAGTATACGATATAGTTATGCTCATAGGATTAGGTGATAAAGAGCATAACGATTGTAAGTTGTCATTCCCGCGAAGGCGGGAATCTAGATACCTGCTTTCGCAGGTATGACACAAAGTTTGTATCACCTAATTCAATAGGTTTCACTATAACTCTTGTGTTGTTATAGCACCGCTTGCTAAAACCAGCTCTGATGCTTGTTCCTTATCTAAATCTGCTACTAATATTTCTGGTTTCTTATTGTTTTCTAACAACTTATTAGCAAGATTGGCTGGATCGCTAACTTTGTTTTTTAAATTAACCAAAATCATCAATGCCCACATCGAAAATGTAGTATGCCTCTCCCATCCACGATAACTCCGCACTTCATACTGATCCAATCCAGTTTCTCCTTTTGCCATTTCAAAACATTCCTCAATTGACCATCTCGAACCAGCAGCCATCGCTAGTTCCTGTAATGACCTATTCTTAGGTGCCATAACACTATAAAATGCCAGTTCTCCTGTACTCATATAGTTATGCTCATAGGATTAGGTGATAAAGAACATAACTATTGTAAGTTGTCATTCCCGCGTAGGCGGGAATCTAGATACCTGCTTTCGCAGGTATGACACAAAGTTTGTATCACCTAATTCAATAGGTTTCACTATAGAACGTCTAATCAATAAAAACTTTTCAAACTCACTGAACTATTAATCTCATTACGTTTAATCAGCAACCACTCATATACACGTTCTCCTTTGCTTCCTTTCCCTGCACTATGCATTTCCCACAAATTAACATCTGCAGATTCAGCACATTAATGACATCTTTACCTCTTAGTTATTAATATATTTCTTATTTTATCTAAATAAATCGTTTAATACGGTTTATTTAGTTGCCGCCATTGTACAATAAATTTTCACCTTATACAAGCACTTATTTTAAGAATTATATGTTTTCTTGGTTTTTATCATGTTTTTTATTATTTAAAATCTCTCTTACTTTAACAAGCCTTATAAACCATGCAAAAGCAAAAATTATAGAATCAACAAAACCATCAAAACCAAATATCCAATATCGTCTTATAAAGAATGATTTTAGGAAATAAAAAATAGTTTCTGTAGCAATTCTTATTTTTGATGGATTCCTACCTAGTTTGACTAAATCTTCCGCTTGTTCAGAAGAATAAAAATTTGCTTTATCTACCAATTGCTCAATTGACGTATCGGATCTATGATAAATTATACCATTTAAATCATAGATTTTGCTTTGTAAGTTAATATTTAGATTAAATAACACCGAATCATGGGTAGTACTATTATTAGAAAAACTACTATATTTACGATTATATAATCTGATGCACTCATTATAAGGGGCAAAGCGACGAACCTTATGATCATTACGGTGCAATATAACAATTTTAGTACGATAAGCTAAATAATTATCTTGAATATTTGAAGCAAATATAAATTCTATTTCATCCTGCAATTCTTTTGACAACTCTTCATCCGCATCAATATTTAATATCCAGTCATTCTGACATAAATTCTCACCAAAAGTTTTTTGTTTAACATAACCACTCCATTCGTTAAAGATTACTTTTGCTTCTAAATTTCTAGCAATTTGTACTGTATCATCAGTGCTACCACTATCAATGACAATAAGCTCTTCTACAATAGCCTTAACACTGTTAATAGCTCTTGCTATTCTAGCAGATTCATTTTTTGTGATAATGAAAGCTGAAATCTTCGACATATGACCCCTTATAACTAACCCAATTAGTATACTCAAATGATTTGGAGAATTGGATTTGAAAATGAGGGGTGAGTACCACGGCTATAGAAAGTTACAAGAGGAAGGCTTTTAAGTAGGGTAACGTCATTGCAAGAAAGACTGTAGGTCGACGAAGCAATTGTAAGATGTTATTCCCGCGTAGACGGGAATCTAAGATCCCGCACTGAAGCAGGGATGACAAAAAACAGGATTACTTCATCGGCTTACGCCTTCTAGCAATGACAGCTGTTATAAACCCACAACTTCTAAACTGCCATGATTTCCTTTAAAACCCCTTCCTCTCCTAACTTTCGACAGTTGTGCCTCTTTGTCATCCCTGCGAAAGGCGGGAATCTATATCCCTGCTTTCGCAGGGATGACAAAAAACAGGATTACTTCATCGGCTTACGCCTTCTAGCAATGACAGCTGTTATAAACCCACAACTTTTAAACTGCCATGATTTCCTTTAAAACCCCTTCCTCTTCTAACTTTCGACAGTTGTGGGGCGTACCCTCGCTAATAGACGAAGAAGCATATAGAACCTTAACTGATTAGCTATATATATTTTCTCACTACTAGGCCAGGGCAGTTTAAAAGTCGCAACTAATGATATAAGAATCTGTTTTAAGAAATGCATAAACGTCATTGCGAGGAGCCGCTTCGCTACGACACGGCAATCCAAAAAATTGCAACGGCAAAAATAAAACAGCAAGCTGTTTATTTGGATCGCCACGCCACTTCGTGGCTCGCGATGACGGTTATTCGTTTCTATAATCTAGTATTTTATATCATTAGTTGCGACTTTTAAACTGCCCTGCTATTAGGCTCTGTAAAGGTTTCTAATTGATCTATATTTTTTGATCTATATTTTGAACTCTTTTTTGCTACGAATAAACATGATTTTCTTGAAATAGGTACATATTCCTTCAAAAATCCTATTTATTCTCACTAAAAAATAGCTCAAAATATAGAGCAATTAGAAACCTTTACAGAGCCTAACGAATTAGAAGCTAATTCATGTTTTTAATTTTCTGAGATAATTTACTGATTTTACGTGAGGCGGTATTTAATTTGATAATATTTTTTGTTACACCTTTCATTATTTCAGATTGTGCAACAATCAATGCTAATCTGGCTGATTCTTTTGAACCGCTAGCAACTTCTTGCAAAACTTTTTTTAAGTATGTTTTAATTCTACTCGTTCTATTCTTATTTATTAAAGTTTTTTTAATTGTTTGTCTTATTGCCTTTTTTGCTGATGAATGATTAGCCATATTTATTATTTTCCTACAGATTCATTAATTTTGTTCTTCATGATTATGACTTTCTGCTTTTGGAGTCATACAACCTTTACTGCTTATATCCCTATCAACGAACTCAATATAAGCCACTGGAGCCATATCCCCATGACGAGAACCAGCCTTTATTATCCTAGTATAACCACCTGGACGTTCACTATATCTTTTGCCTAAAACACTAATAAGCTTTTCAGTTGCCACTTTATCTTTGATTTTAGCAAGCACCATTCTTCTAGCCGCTAAATCAGATTTTTTAGCCTTAGTTACTAGTACCTCAATATAAGGTCTAAGCTCTTTAGCTTTAGGTAAAGTTGTTTTTATTTGCTCATTCATCACAAGTGCCACAGCCATATTAGCAAACATTGCTTGTCTATGACTACTTGTTCTATTGAGCTTTCTACCCTTAATTTTATGTCGCATATTGTTACCTTAAATTAATATGGATCTTCGTAACGCTTAGATAAATCCTGAATATTTTCAGGAGGCCAGCCTGCTACGTCCATACCAAATTTCAAGCCAAAACTGGCTAATATATCCTTAATCTCGTTAAGAGATTTTCTACCAAAATTCTGAGTTCTCAGCATTTCTCCTTCTGTCTTGATAACAAGATCGCCTATATAAATTATATTATCATTTTTCAAACAATTTTGAGATCTGACAGATAATTCTAACTCCTCAACTTTCTTTAACAAGGCTGGATTAAATGATAATTCTTCTAATTTATCCTGCTTATCTTCCATTTGTTCTTCAAATGTAATAAATAACTGTAACTGATCTTGCAAAATCCTAGCAGCAAGTGCTATAGACATCTCAGGAGAAATACTACCATTAGTTTCAACAGTCATAATTAGTTTGTCATAATCTGTAACTTGACCCACACGTGTATTATCAACTTTATAGGTAACATTCCTTACAGGACTAAATAACGCATCTATTGGGATTACACCAATAGCTGATTCCGAATCAACATTACTCACAGCAGGAACATAACCTTTACCCGTCTCACATACTAGTTCCATCTCAAGTTGTGCTCCTTTTGCCAAGGTACAAATCATATGATTAGGAGTTAGTATCTCTACATCATGACCTGCTGTAATCATACCGGCAGTTACAACACAAGGACCAGTAGCACTTAATCTTACAACCTTTTTCTCGGAAGAATGCATCTTAATGACCAAAGCCTTAAGATTTAAAACTACATCTACTAAATCTTCTTTAACACCAGGTATAGCAGAAAATTCATGCACTACCCCTGGTATCTTTATCGAAGTTATTGCAGCACCCTGAAGAGATGAGAGCAGAATTCTCCTCATAGCATTACCTATCGTCAAACCAAAGCCTCTCTCTAAAGGTTCAACTACAATTTTTACTATATTAGTATTCTTATCAGGACTGTCATAAACTATCTTAGAAGGCTTGATCAATGAGTTCCAGTTCTTATTTAATGATAACATTATTTACTACCTATGTCTCTATACTCTTCTTCTCTTTGGCGCCCTAACACCGTTATGGGCAACCGCTGAAACATCCAAAATTGATGTAACTATAAAATTCTGACTAAACACTGCACGCATAGCTGATTCCCTTTGTACCCCTGCCCCTTGTACTCTAATTGAAACAGTTTTAAGACCATGCTCTTTTGCCGCTTCTGAAGCTTTATCAACAGTTATTTGAGCAGCATAAGGAGTAGCTTTTCTAGCTCCCTTAAAACCATGTGTACCAGCTGTTGAGAACGCTATAGCATTACCTTGCACATCTGTAAAAGTAACAATAGTATTATTAAAAGTTGTTTTTATATGAACAACACCAAGAGTGATATTTTTTCTTTTTTTCTTGATCTTAGTATTAGTCTGACTCATCATTATACCATATTACTTTGTAACTTTTTTCTTACCGGCAATCGCAACAGCTTTGCCTTTTCTTGTTCTAGCATTAGAATGAGTATTTTGTCCCCTCACAGGCAGCTTTCTTATATGCCTAAGACCCTGATAACTTCTAATATCTTTTTTCTTCTTGATGTTAAGAGTTACTTCTCTTCTTAAATCACCTTCTACTTTATATTCTTTTTCAATAATATTACGTAAAATAATAAGTTCTTGATCAGTTAAGTCTTTAACCCTTTTACTCTCAGATATTCCAGTTTTTTGACAAATTTTTCCTGCAGCAGAAGAACCAAGTCCATAAATATATGTTAAACTCACTACTAATCTCTTGCTTGCTGGAATGTTAACACTCGCTATTCTTGCCACAAATAATCTCCAAAATTTTGATAACAACCAAAAAGGAATAATATAAAAATATCCCTTAAAGTCAAATGATTTCTAACATTTTATCTAAAACGTATTCTACTTCTTGCTTATCCTTACTTGCATCAACAACATAGAACTCACTATTATCTCTATAATAGCTAAGTAACGGATAAGTTTCTATCTTATATTCTTCTATTCTATGTTTAATAGTCTGTTCATCATCATCTTGTCGATGAATGAACTTATCTGTTCCACAAACATCACAGATATTATCAATCTTAGGTTTAATAAAGTAACTATTATAAATTTGTTTACAATTTGCACAACTAAATCTACCTAGAATCCTCTTAATAATTACTTGATCATCTATATCAAAAAATACCACTTTAATCTTTTGATTAGCAAACTCCCTAAGAAAGCTAGCTTGCTCTAAATTACGAGGATAACCATCTAGTACATAACCATTTTTGTATATATCCTGAGTTAAAAACTTTTTAACTACATTATTTACCAATTTATGAGGGACAAGCTTTCCTTGTGCCATATATTCTTGAATTAACAGCCCCTCTTCGTTATTTACCTCTGTCATTTGTCTAAATATATCACCGGTAGACACATGAGGTAAGTTTAACTTTCCTGCCAATAACTGTCCTTGAGTTCCCTTTCCTGAACCAGGAGCTCCTATAAGCACTATAATCACTTTAAACCCATCTTTAGATATATAACATAATATATACTTTCCACTAAGCTATAAAAACATATTATTTTAAGAATTATACATTTTTCAAGAATTGGTTGCAAAAATTCCGAGATATTTGCCTGCTTACCTAAGTATAGCATTGTTTTCCCCTTGCTTGTTACCTCATTCTATAGCTAATATGCTAACCCGTTAATGTTCTAGATAGCCTCTCTGTCATTGCGAGGAGCTACTTTAGTAGCAACGAAGCAATCCAAAAAGTGAGCAGAAATGGATTGCTTCGTCGACCTACGGTCTTCCTCGCAATGACAAGTTATAGGTACAGATGTCATTGCGAGAAGCTACTTTAGTAGCGACGAAGCAATCCATCTTTGGTTACCTTTATGGATTGTCGTCGACCTACGCAATGACGGAAGCTATCTAAAACCTTCCCTGGTTAGCTATGGAGCCAAAAAAGCCCTACGATATTACAGATTCCCGCCTACGCGGGAATGACATCTTTTCCGTCCGAGGCAAATGGCTAAATGCTAATCAGGTTAGCTATAGCTATAGCTATAACAGTAAACTAATTTTTCAACTTCATTTTTTTTATTAACCCTTCATATCTACTGCTAAATAAGTGAGTTTGAATTTGGGCAAATGTATCTAGAACAACATTAACAACAATCAAAAAACTTGTTCCCCCTAAAGTAAAAGATACAGCATATTTATTCATTAACATTTCAGGAACTATACATATAAAACTGAGATATATACTACCTATGACAGTTAATCTAGTTAGCAAATAATCAAAATATTCCGCAGTATTTTTACCAGGTCTTTTTCCAGGAATATACGCCCCATATTTCCTCAAATTATTTGCTGTTTCTTCTGAATTAAAAACTATTGCCGTATAAAAGAAACTAAAAAACATTATCAACGCAACATATAACAAAATATATAGAGGTTTTCCATGCCCTAAATGGAAAGTCACTAAATTCATAATTTCTGAATTATTACTAGAAAAATTAGCTATTGTTATAGGAAACAACAAAATAGAACTAGCAAATATTGGTGGTATTACCCCAGAAGTATTAAGTTTAAGAGGCATATGAGTTGAATCACCCCCATAAATTTTGTTACCAACTTGCCTTTTTGGATATTGCACCAAAACTTTTCTTTGTGCCTTCTCAAAGAAAATTATTATGGCTATAATTAAAATAACTCCTAAACAAATAGCCATCACCACTATGGGAGACAACCCCCCACTTCTTGATAACTCAAACATACTTATAATAGCACTTGGTACTCCAGATACTATACCGATAAATATAATCAATGAAGAACCATTACCAATACCTCTACCAGTAATCTGCTCACCAAGCCACATTAAGAACATAGTGCCCACAACTAAAGTAATAACAGTGGTAACTTTGAAGAAAAGCCCGGGTATAATCACCACTGGTCCGACATTAGTTACAGCATGTTCTAAACTTATTGCCACACCATACGCCTGAAAAGAAGCCAATAAAACAGTTAGATATCTAGATAATTGATTGATTTTTCTTTTACCAACCTCACCTTCTTTTTTTAAATTATCTAATGGCTTGTAAGCTATTGACATCAATTGAATAATAATTGATGCAGTTATATATGGCATAATTGCTAAAGCAAAAATAGACATCCTACCTAGAGAACCACCAGACAGCATGTTAAACATACCAAGTATACCAGATTGATTTTGTTCAGCCATACTGCTCAACGCAATCGAATCAATGCCCGCTATAGGGATAAATGAACCAAATCTACATACTATAAGAACTAAAATAGTAAAAATAACTCTATTAGCTAGATCCTTATTAGATTTTTGTGTGGAATTTAAGCTCATAAATTACAATATTTGACCACCAACTTGTTCAATTATCTTTTTAGCAGATGCTGAATAAGCATCTAATTGAAATGATAAGGGACTATTAAATTCACTGCTGCTAACAGATAACAACTTAACCAATAAATTACTATTCTTAATTAACCCTACTTCAACTAATTTCTCTTTTGTTATAACTTCCGTTGAATTCAAACGACTTTCTGATATTAAAGACTCTATATCAACAATATTCACTACACTATATTTCTTAGAGCTAGGGCAATTAAAGCCTCTCTTTGGCAACCTTTTAATCATTGGCATCTGCCCACCTTCAAAACCTTTGATAGCTACACCAGACCTAGATTTTTGACCCTTAACACCTCTACCACATGTTTTACCTTTACCGCTACCAATACCGCGCCCTACCCTTTTTTTATCTCTCTTGGCACCAAAATTGTTAGATAACTCATTTAATTTCATTTTCTAAACTCTAATTTATATTTTCTACTTTTAATAAATGTTGCACCTTCTTGATCATCCCTCTAATAGAGCTGGTATCTTTTAAAATAACAGATTTATGCATCTTATTTAAACCCAGGCCTATCAAGGTTTCTTCCTGATCATATTTGCGACCTATAGTACTACCAATTTGAGTAACTTTAACTTTTGCATCAGTCATTTTTTCTTTATCACTATCCATAAATTTCTACAACCCAATTATTACTTATAACATTACTTTAACAAAAAGCCACCTTGCAACCCTCAATGTCATTCCTGCAAAAGCGACAATCTATAATATCTCAAAAAGTACTATTTTAGCTCCCCGTCTACGCACAGATAACATCCACAACTATCAAAAGTTAAAAGAGGAAGCGGTTTTAGGCAAAACACTTTAAAAATCGTATGTGGTCAACGTCATTGCGAGGAAGAGCGTAGATCGACGAAGCAATCCTGTTTTGTGTCATCCCTGCGTAAGCAGGGATCTAGATTCCCGCGTAGGCGGGAATAACAACTTACAATTGCTTCGTCGGCTTACGCCTCCTCGCAATGACGCCGGTTATTTTTTTACAACTTTTAAACTGCCATAATTACCTCTAAACCCTTTCTCCTTTCTAACTTTCGACAGTTGTGGGATACCGTCTTCTTCACAATTATAACATCTTTTTATTACACCACTAAGAATATATCTCAAATTATTCTGATATTATTTCTTGTTGCCCTTTTATGGATTGAGTTGATACCTCATTTAGCTTTTTTCCTCTCCTTTCAGCAATATTTTTTGGAGAAGAGAGTTGAGATAACGCATCAAAAGTCGCAGCAATCATTGCATATACATTACTAGACCCTAAAGATTTAGCAACAATATCATGCACCCCTAAAGAATCAAAAATAGCTCTCATAGCACCACCGGCGATAACACCAGTACCTGCTTTGGCTCTTCTTAAAATGACTTTTGCTGCTCCGCTTTTACCAATAACATCATGGTGTATGGTTCTACTCTGATAAAGAGGAACTCTAATCATATCTTTCCTTGCTTCCTGGGTAGCCTTAGCTCTAGCCTCTGTTACTTCTTTCGCTTTACCATGACCATAACCAACCTTACCAGATTTGTCACCCGCCACAATACAAGCAGAGAAGGAGAATTTCCTACCACCTTTTACTACCTTAGTAACTCTGTTTACATCCACCAAAGTTTCGGTTAATGCTTCACCCATATTTTTTTTAGCTTTAGCCATCTCTTAAACCTAAAATTAGAAATTCATTTTCTTTCTTGCTGCATCAGCCAATGCCTTAACAACGCCGTGATATTTATACCCCCCTTTATCGAATACAACTTCTTGCACTCCTTTAAGTGAAGCTCTTTCCCCGATTAATTCACCTACTTTTGTAGCTGTACCAACATTACAGCTGGATTTCTTTAACTGCCTAATTTCTTTATCCAAGGTTGAAGCAGAAGCAATAGTTATTGATTGTTTATCATCTATAACTTGTGCATATATATGCCTTCCAGATTTAAAAATAGACAATCTGATTCTGTTTGATACCTTTGATATCTTAGACCTTACTCTAGCCTTTCTTGTCTCAAACTTTAACTTTGAACTACGCATATTAACTCTTAACTTAAATTTTAGTAGACTTCCCACATAAGTCAATCTAGCTGGTGATTTTAGCGTCGAAACTTGCCCCACTCCTCACGTACGTTTATGTACACAAGGATAACAGACTTCGTTTCTCCTAAAAATCTATCAACTATCTTTGACTTATGCTAGATAAGTCTAGTTTTTCTTCCCTTCTTTCCTTTGAACATATTGACCTTTACGTTTAATACCTTTACCCTTATATGGCTCAGGCGGTCTCTGCTTTATAATAATTGATATAAACTGACCTAATTTCTCTTTGTCAACACTTTGCAATATAATCTGATTTTGTTTAGGAGCGGTCACTTTTATATTTTGAGGTATTTCTATTTTAGTATTATGACTTTTAGCAAGCATCAAGTTTAAATATTTATCCTTCACCAAGGCCTTATAACCAACACCATTAACTTCCAGCTCTTCTGTAAAACCTTCATTAACACCTTTGATCATACCATTTATTATACTTCGTGCTGTACCCCACATGGATCTAGCACCTTTAGTCTCTGCTAATGGTTTGACAACAAGCTGATTATCTTGCAATGAAATTGCTATACTCCCTGCAAAAGTCTTTGTCATTTCTCCCTTAGGACCAACAACATTGACTTTCAGCCCATCAAGTTCAACTTTTACCCCTTCCGGTACAGGGACTGGCAATTTTCCAACACGTGACATTTTTATACCTTAAAACACTTTACAAATTACTTCACCGCCAATCTTTTGGCTATGTGCTTCTCTATCAGATAAAACTCCTCTAGAAGTAGAAAGAATATAAATACCCATATTGTTATAATATCCTTTTAGTTTATCAATAGAAGAATAAATCCTCTTACCTGGTTTTGAAACCCTATTTATTTCACATATAGCAGGTTTTCCATTAACAGAATATTTTAAATCTACCTCAATGTGACTTATATTACCATTCTTAATAACTACATACTCTTTGATATAACCTTCTTTTTTTAAAACATCCAAAATGGCACATTTTATTTTTGAGGAAGGTAGAGATATACTCATCAATTTACTTTTCTGACCATTTCTAATTCTAGTCAACATATCTGCTATATTATCTGTCATTGACATACGATAAACCTATTATTTTACCAACTTGCTTTAATTAAACCAGGAACCAATCCCTTACTACCAAGCTCTCTCAGCTTATTTCGCGATAAACCAAATTTACTGTACACTCCTCTTGAACGCCCAGTCAGTTCACACCTATTCCGAACTCTATTCATAGCAGAATTCCTAGGTAATTTGGCTAGAAGCATAACTAGCGAAAATCTCTCTTCTAAAGATAAAGTTTTATCGTAAATCTTGTCTCTTAACTTAGCACGCTTATTATACAAACTTTGTGCCATCTTTCTTCTTCTATTATTCTTTTTTATAGAACTTACTTTAGCCATCTTCTTTCTTCAAAAATTAATTATAAAAAGGCAAATTAAAGCCTGAAAGTAATAATTTACCTTCTTCATTATTTGTAGCACTTGTAACAATCGTAATATCCATACCACGAATTACATCTATCTTATCGTAATTAATCTCTGGAAAAACAATCTGTTCTTTTATACCAAAAGTAAAATTACCTCTACCATCAAAACTTTTACTTGAGAAACCTCTAAACTCTTTTATACGCGGTAGAGCAACAAGTACCAGCCTTTCAAGAAAATCATACATTCTATCTTTACGCAAAGTAACTTTACAACCAACTTTCATACCTTCACGAAGTTTAAAAGTAGCAATAGACTTCTTGGCCTCAGTTATTAAAGGCTTTTGCCCTGAAATTAAAGTTAGATCATTGACAGCGTTATTAATTATCTTAGAATCAGCAACCGTTTCACCAACCCCCATATTAACAACAATTTTTATAACCTTAGGTATCTGATGTTTATTATCATAGGCAAACTTTTTCTGTAAGCTTGGTACAATCTCTTTACCGTATAAATCTTTAAACCTAAACAACATTACTTACCTTCCTTACTAATAATTTCACCAGATTTTTTAGCTACTCTTACTTTAGAACCATCCTCTAGAAATTTAAAAGCAATTTTTGTACCAGTACCTGTCTTAGGATCTATATGAGCAACATTGGATATATGTATTGATAATTCCTTTGACACTATACCACCTTCACTTGTTTTACTTGGCTTAACATGCTTGCGAGCAACATTTACCCCTGAAACAATGGCTCTATTTTGTTCTGGGAAAACTTTTAACACTTTTCCCTTTTTTCCCTTATTTTTTCCGGTGATAACAATAACTTCATCACCTTTCTTGATTTTTAACTTAACCATTACAATACCTCTTCTGCCAGCGACATAATCTTAACGAATTTCTTTGCCCTTAATTCTCTAGTGACAGGACCAAAAACCCTCGTACCTATCGGCTCTCCTTGCTTATTTAAAAGTACCACCGCATTGGAATCAAATTTAATTGTACTACCATCTGCTCTTCTAACACCCTTTTTTGATCTAACAAGCAAAGCCATATATATTTCACCTTTCTTTACTTTCCCATTTGGCGACGCTTCTTTTACAGAAACCACAAAGAAATCTGAAAGATATGCTATCATGCGGTGTGAACCACCAAGCACTTTAATACACATAACTTTTTTAGCACCAGAATTATCAGCAACATCTAAGATGCTCTGCATCTGAATCATAACTTACTCCCACTTGAGAATTTAATAATGCAACAAAATAAACAATCTAAACAACAAAGTCAAAGGATAAAAACCACCTTTCCCCTAGGTTTCTTCAGAAATAGCTTCTAATAAGCATATTTATAAACATTGCCATAAGCAAAGAACCGTAGCGTACGAAAAGATTCACCCAACAAAATAGCAACTAAATCTACCATTAAATAGTTAGATTCACACCCCTAATACTATCCAAGACTTAGTCTTAGATATAGGGCGACTTTCAACTATACTAACCTTATCACCATCCTTATATGTATTTTCTGGATCATGAGCAGCGTATTTTTTAGAAACTTTTACAATCTTTTTATACATAGGATGTTTAAACCTACGTTCTACTTTTACTGTAATAGTCTTATCAGTTTTTGAACTTACAACAACGCCCTGCAACACTCTTTTCGGCATTTCTCTATTCTCCAGTTTTTGATCTTATAGTTAACTCTGTATTAATACGAGCTATTGTTTTTTTTACAAAAGAAAACCTACTAGTATTTTCTAATTCACCCAACTTTCTCTGAAATCTCAGATTAAAAAGCTCTTTTTTAAACAAAACTCTTTTTCTGTAGAGTTCTTCCATAGTTTGTCCAACCAACTCCTTTGCTGATAACCCCAAATTACTCATAACGCCTCACTATCCTTGTTCTTACAGGCAATTTAGCACTGGCAAGCTCAAGTGCCCTGGTAGCTACATCATCTGTAACCCCTTCAATTTCAAACATAATTCTGCCAGGTGATACCCTTACTGCAAAAAATTCAGTAGATCCTTTCCCCTTACCCATTCTAACTTCCGCAGGCTTTTTTGATACAGGCAAATCAGGAAAAATCTTAATCCATAGTCTACCCTGCCTTTTCATACAACGAACAGCCGCCTTCCTTGCCGCCTCTATTTGCCTTGCAGTAACCCTTAAACCATCTAACGATTTCAAGCCAAAGGAACCAAAAGCTAGCATAGTACCAGATTTTGCCTTTGAGGAGACCCTCCCCTTATGTGCTTTTCTAAATTTTTGTTTTTTTGGAGCTAACATTATCTTACTTCAAAATTAATTATGTTTCTTTCTATTTTCCGCATGATCACCCCTATAGACCCAAATCTTTATACCTATAACCCCATAAGTTGTCATAGCTTCAGCAGTCGCATAGTCAATATCAGCCCTTAAAGTATGCAAAGGCACTCTACCTTCTCTATACCACTCTGTTCTTGCTATTTCAGCTCCAGCCAGACGTCCAGAACAAGCCACTTTTATACCTAGCCCTCCTTGCTTAAAGCAAGCTTGGATAGCAGTTTTCATAGCTTTTCTAAAAGACACTCTTTTTTCAAGCTGTACGGCAATCGTTTGAGCAATAATAGTAGCGTCTATATTAGGTTTCTTTACTTCATGTATGTTAATATATATTTCCTCTAAAGCGGTAATTTTCTGGACATGTTTTTTTAATTTATCAATGTCGTTACCACTTTTACCTATAATAACTCCAGGCTTTTTAGCAAAAATATTAATTATAACATTTTTATTAGAAGGTCTCTCTATTAACACTCTACTAACTTGTGCTTGCACATAGTTTTTATTAATCAGATTTCTAACCTCTAAATCTTGGATAAAAAGAACTTTATAGTGCTTTTCAGCATATAACACCGAGTCCCAACCTTTAATTAATGTTGGTCCAACTCTAAAGCCATGCGGATTAACTTTTTGCCCCATATTTTACTTCCCCTCAACTTCAGTAACTGTAATATATAAATTACTAAAAAATTTGTTAATCCTTGTTGCTCTTCCTTTAGCTCTTGGCATAATTCTTTTCATCACCAATGCCTTACCTACCGTTGCAGAAGTAACAAACAACGTATCAATATCTAAACCAAAGTTATTCTCAGCATTAGCAACAGCAGACTGTAAACATTTCTTTACATCTTTAGCAATTCTTTTCGGGGAAAAGGTAAGCTGAACTATAGCTTCCGATACTTTCATATTCCTAATAGAAGTTGCAACCAAATTCAGTTTCCTTGGACTCACCCTAAGAGACTTAGCAATTGCTGTAGTCGAACCTTTATTCACCTTTACCATATTTATTTTCTCTTAACTTTTTTATCTGCACCATGACCATGGAAAGTCCTAGTCGGAGAAAATTCACCTAATTTTTTACCAACCATTTCTTCACTCACAGTAACAGGTATAAATTTATTTCCATTATGCACAGCAAATGTTACTCCAACAAAAAACGGTAAAATTGTTGATCTTCTAGACCAAGTCTGGATCATTTCTGATTTACCAGACTCAATCAATTTTTGTACTTTTTTTATCAGATAACCATCTACAAAAGGTCCTTTCCAAACTGAACGTGCCATAATTACTACCTAATTATTTTCTTCTCTTAATAATAAACTTTGATGTAGACTTATTCTTACGGGTTTTCTTCCCCTTAGTTGGGAAACCCCATGGAGTCACTGGATGACGACCACCAGAAGTTTTACCTTCTCCACCACCATGCGGGTGATCAACTGGGTTCATTGCAACACCACGAACATGCGGTCTCCAACCTAACCATCTATTTCTTCCCGCCTTACCCAAATTTGTATTTTTTTGATCAGGGTTTGAAACAACACCTATGGTAGCTTTACAATCTAACGGCACCAACCTAAATTCTCCAGAACGAAGCTTGATCTGAGCATAACCCGAATCCTTACCTACTAAATTAACCGAAGTCCCCGCCGATCTTGCAATCTGACCACCTTTACCAATTTTCATTTCTACATTATGCAAAGTAGTACCAATAGGGATAGATTTCAAAGATAAACAATTTCCAACTTTTATGTCGGCATTATCACTTGACACTATTCTGTCTCCTACAACAAGCTTTTGTGGTGCTATAATATAAGAATATTCACCATCATCAAATTTAATCAAAGCAATGAAAGAAGTTCTATTAGGATCATACTCTATTCTTTCAACTGTAGCGAATATATCTTGTTTATTTCTTTTAAAATCAATTATCCTATAAAGTCTTTTATGCCCCCCCCCTCTATGCCAAGAAGTGGTTCTACCAAGATTATTTCTACCACCAGTCTTACATAAACCTTTAGTTAAAGGTTTATGAGGTTTGCCCTTCCAAAGATCAGATTTATCAACCTGTATTAATTCTCTAAGAGATGGAGTAACTGGATTAAACTTTTTTAAAGCCATCTTATTTTATCCCCCCAGTAAAATCAATAGTATAATCTTTTTCTAGCGTTACAATAGCCTTCTTTTTATCTGATTGCCTACCATTGATACCCTTAAATCTTTTTTTCTTACCTTTTACATTCATGATGTTAACTTTTTTAACCTTAACCTCAAAAATTTTCTCAACAGCCATCTTGATAGAAGCCTTTTCAGCACTATCAGCAACATGAAAAGTAAACTTATTTTGTTCGGATAAAATATTGCTCTTCTCAGTAATCACAGGATTCCTAATAAGATCATAATGTTTATAAGATTTCACTTCAACCTCTTTTCTAAAGCATCTACAGCTTCTCTTGATAACAAAACATAATCATGGCGTATTATATCATAAACATTTGTACCAATTTGTGGCACCGAAATAGTGTTAGGAATATTTTGCACTGCCAAAGAAAAATTAGTATCAACTTCATTACCACTAACAATAAAATAACTCTTACCATGAAAATTATTTAATAATTTTGCAAGATTAGAAGTTTTTGACTCATCTAATTTTAAAGAATCTAATATTAGCAATTTTCCTTCAGTCAATTTTTCTGACAATGCATGTTTTAAACCAAGTCTTCTAACTTTCTTTGGTAATTTTGTAGCATGACTCCTTACTACTGGACCATGAGAAACCCCACCCCCCCTCATTTGGACAGACCTTAAAGATCCTTGCCTTGCGTTACCAGTACCCTTTTGCTTAAAAGGTTTCTTTGTAGTACCAGATACTTGCGACACTGTCTTAGTTTGATGTGTACCAGTCATAGCTTTTGCTCTTTGCCAATCAACAACAAGCTTGATAATATCTTGTCTAACAAAGTCTACGGCAAATACTTCATTATCTAAATCAACCTCACCAACAACTTCATTTCCAAGATTTAATAATTTAGCTTTCATATAGTTTATCCTGCAGCTGTAATAGTTTTCTTAATAGCATCCTTAATGTAGACATAAGATCCTTTCGAGCCTGGAACATTACCACTAACTATGATTATACCCTTTTCTATATCAGTATCGACCACTTTCAAGTTCTGAATAGTAACTCTTGTACTACCCATGTGACCAGCCATTTTCTTATTCTTAAATACTTTACCAGGGTCTTGTCTACCACCAGTAGAACCATGCGAACGGTGCGATACAGACACACCATGCGAAGCTTCAAGTCCTCTAAAATTATGCCTCTTCATACTACCAGCAAAACCTTTACCAATAGTAGTCCCTACAACATCTATAAACTGCCCAATAACAAAATGATCGACATGCAGTGTCGAACCTACATCAAGGAAAGAAGATACAGAAATTCTAAACTCCTTCAATTTTTGCTTTGGCACAACGTTAGCATTAGCAAATACCTGTCTCATTGGCTTTGTTACTTTAGATAATTTCTTATCCTTTACCCCAACAACCAAAGCATTATAACCATCCTTTTCTTGGGTCTTTTGTCCCACTACTTGACAATCTTCAACTTGCAGAAAAGTAATGGTAGTTCTCTCACCCTTTTCATTAAAAATTGAACTCATACCAATTTTTTTAGCAATTAAACCGGTTCTCATCACTCAATACTCTCTAACTTAATCTCAACATCAACACCAGCAGGCAAATCAACTTTCTTTAAAGCATCGACTGTCTGAGGAGTTGGATAACTTATTATTAAAAGCCTTTTCTGAATTCTAATCTCAAATTGCTCCCTTGATTTTTTATTGACATGTGGAGACCTATTAACGGTAAATCTTTCAATTGTCCTTGGAAGCGGGATTGGACCAATTATGTCGGCACCAGTTCTTTTAACAGCACCTACTATCTCTCTAGTACCTTGCTCAAGCGAACGGTGATCAAATGACTTTAGACGAATTTTAATTTTTTGATTATTTTTCATTAACTAAACCTTTTTATAAACAGCCCGACCACTCAAAACACTTTTAATAGATTTACTTAGATTATTTGTAAGAACAATTTGAATAAACCTGATTAAAAGTACTTTGCCTAGCCATTAAAAAAATAATCATCCTAAACTATTTCAGGATGATTATTTCTATGTTATTTTATAATTTTTGATACTACTCCAGCCCCTACTGTTTTACCGCCCTCACGTATAGCAAAACGCATACCTTCTTCCATAGCTATCGGAGAAATCAATGTAATATTCAGATTCGCATTATCACCAGGCATAATCATTGTTTTACCATCTTTTAAAGTAATTTCTCCAGTCACGTCAGTCGTTCTAAAATAAAACTGTGGACGATATTTATCTGTAAACGCTGTATGACGACCACCTTCTTTGGTGGTACGTACGTAAACCTCAGCTTCAAATTCAGTATGCGGAGTTATACTCCCAGGCTTAGCTAATACTTGCCCTCTGCACACATCTTCTCTTTTAGTTCCACGTAGCAATATACCAACATTGTCACCAGCTTCACCTTGATCCAATAGCTTCTTAAACATTTCTACACCAGTACAAGTAGTTTTTTGAGTATCTCTTATACCAACAATTTCTACCTCTTCACCAACTTTTACTATGCCTTTCTCAATCTTACCGGTAACAACCGTACCTCTTCCAGAAATAGAAAATACATCTTCTATTGACATTAAGAATGGTTTATCTGTATGTCTCTCAGGTTGCGGTACATATTCATCAATAGCATTCATTAATTCTTTAACCGCTGCTTCTCCTTCAGGCTTCCCTTCTAAAGCCTGCAAAGCAGAACCCCTAATCACTGGTATCTCATCTCCAGGAAAACCATACATTGAAAGAAGCTCTCTGACTTCCATTTCCACTAAGTCAACTAACTCCGGATCATCAACCATATCAACTTTGTTCAAAAAGACAACCATTGTTGGCACACCCACTTGCTTAGCAAGCAGTATGTGTTCCCTTGTTTGAGGCATTGGACCATCACAAGCAGATACTACCAATATTCCAGCATCCATTTGAGCCGCACCACTGATCATATTCTTTATATAATCTGCGTGTCCAGGACAGTCAATATGAGCATAATGCCTTTTTTTAGTCTTATATTCAACGTGAGCAGTAGCAATAGTTATACCCCTTTCCTTTTCTTCAGGAGCAGCATCAATTTCATCATAGTTAGTAGCCTTCGCCCCACCTTCTTTTGATAACACTAGAGTTATCGCAGCTGTTAAAGAAGTTTTTCCATGATCTACGTGTCCTATAGTTCCTACATTACAATGAGGCAGATCCCTCTCAAATTTTACCTTTGCCATAATTCATTCTCCACAATTTAAGATTTAATACAAATTTAACATAAAAATAACAAATTTATCCAATTTCCAATTATCACCAATAGTTTTGGAGCGGGTGATGGGAATCGAACCCACGCGATCAGCTTGGAAGGCTGGAGCTCTACCATTGAGCTACACCCGCGTATTTTGCCTAACCAATTTGTGGTGGAGGAAGAAGGATTCGAACCTTCGTACGCTCACGCGGGCAGATTTACAGTCTGCTGCCATTGACCACTCGGCCACTCCTCCAAAGAATTTACGCAAGTATTAAATAGTCTAATCAAACGTAAAACGCAATATAAATTAGTGTAAGTGCCAATAAATCTTCTTCACCTTTTTCTTGAGTCTTCTAAATAAGCTAATATAAACTTATATACTCGATGCAAATCAACAAATAATAAAAGTATATCTAAAATCTATACAAATAATTCCTATTAAAATTTTATTCACAGCAATTTAGAACGTTTATCAGTTGTAACTTTCTATAATAAATAGTAGTTTGTGTCAAGAATAAATTACTCTAGGTTCTAATAAGATGAAAAATAAAGCTAAAATTTCTAAAGATTTCTACTATATATATGGTAAACATCCAGTATTTGCAGCTCTAAGTAACCCAAAGCGTTATATTCAAAGAGTTTTATGTACAGAAGATATTTTTAATTTGAACAAAAATTTAATATCTAATCATCAATATGAGATTACCAATACAGATTCCTTAACACGTCTTCTTGGTTCAAGCCATAATCATCAAGGAATAGCCGCTAACGTTAAAAGCATTTTCTCTAATCATATTGAAGATATTGACATAACTACTAGCAATTGTAAAGTTGCTATTTTAGATCAAGTAACCGATCCACAAAATATTGGTGCTATTATTCGTAGTGCGGCTTCTTTTGGCATCACAGCCATAATATTACCTACCGATAATGCCCCAGATGAAAATGCTACTATAGCAAAAACGGCTTCTGGAGCTTTGGAACTAGTACAAATGGTTAAGGTCACTAATTTAAGATGGTCAATAGAATATCTCAAGAAACATGGATTTTGGATTATTGGTCTTGATGGCAACGCAACACAATCCTTAAATACCAAAATATTTTCAGATAAAATGGCAATAATACTTGGCTCTGAAGATAAAGGAATCAGACGGCTAGTTAAAGAAACGTGCGATCACCTAGTTAAAATACCAATTTCCAGTAGGGTAGAAAGCCTAAATGTTTCAAATGCTGCTGCAATACTGTTTTATTTGACCTCATTAAACAAAGCATGAGGATTAAAGATAACAACCTATTCCAAATTACCTCAATAGACTTCCTGCATGAATCAAGGAAGCCTTCGGGAAACTACATGAACGTACGTGAGGAGTGAAGGCGAGATCCGACGACAAAAAATCACCAACCAGATTGACTTATGTAGGGAATCTATTGCCTATTAGTCATCTACAGCTTCAACGGATTCTACCTCAGGAATGAAGTGTTTAAGCATTGATTCAATACCATTTTTTAAAGTAATACTAGAACTAGGGCAACCCTGACAAGATCCACGCAGCTGTAATTTTACCACTCCATTCTCAAATCCTCGATATATTATATCGCCTCCATCCATGGCGACCGAAGGACGTACCCGTGTTTCAATAATTTCTACAATCTGTTGTTCGATTTCAGACATCTCGTCAAAATTATTTATGGTAGATTTATCATTTTGCTCTTCAAAATTTTGTCCATCAAAAACAGTAAAACCAGCAGTAAAATGATCCATAATAATCATCAAAATTTCAGGCTTTAAAACTAGCCAATCACTTTCTTCTTCCTTAGTAATAGTAATAAAGTCACTACCAAGAAATACCGATTTTACATTATTTATACTGAATAATTGAACTACTAAACTACTTTTACCCTTTGCCTCATCAAGATTACTAAAATGAACCGGTTGATTAGGGCTAATGGATATATTAGGAAAAAATTTTATTGCATTAGGATTAGGAGTAATTTCAGTTTGAATAAACATTCAACATCTTCCTTGATAAAAAATAAATGGTACCCGCGGCCAGACTTGAACTGGCAAGGGCTTGCACCCCACGGATTTTAAGTCCGTTATGTCTACCATTCCATCACGCGGGCAAGGTAAGCTAGTTTATTCCTGATTGCTTACACAACTAACCACATTTAGAATAGCTTACTATTCCAAGTTTATGTAGATTCTGTGAAGATTGCACAGACTAATAAAAAAAACATTAAAAAGCAAGTGTTTTTATAAATCATTAGAATTATAAATTCAAAATGTAAATTGCAGTAATATTATCTAATCATTAACTTAACAGATATTAATTTAGATCAATAAGTATCTAAAATTAGCAATTAACCTTATGTTTAACCTTATAGTTGTAATCATACCTTGTTTTAAAATCAACATTTTTGAATTTATAATCGCTGGTATGATATTGACATAATAGAAGTTTAAAGATATATTGTGTTCTTTCTTAAAGATTCCATCACTTTTTTAGGACACTTTATAAAAACAAGCACACAATGTCATCCAATATCCAGTACAAGGCATGATATAAGGCACCCGTAGCTCAATTGGATAGAGTATATGACTACGGATCATAAGGTTGGGGGTTCGACTCCCTCCGGGTGCACCACAATTCTTATTAGTTTTAGCCATTGAATCTCTAGTACTCATAGGTTTTTCTCCTATAATTTGCATTAACATTTAAAGAGTATCTAAACTTAATATGTTTGTCAATTTATGATAATAATTGGAGTAATTTTTAAAAAAACAGCCATAGAAACTACATGAAAAATAGCAACTCCTAACAGCATTTCTAGTTGACTTGTTATTGTATGAGCTTTTCTATACTATAGCACTTAACATATATGTTCATATTAGATATAGCTAACCTGAAAAGGTTTTAGCCGGATAATGTTTGTCATCCCTAGCTGCGGCGGGTATCTAAAATAAAGCTAAAAGAACGTCTTGGTTTAACTCAAAGAACACGTCAATTCCTAGGCTCTGTGAAGGTTTCTAATTGCTCTATATTTTGAGCTATTTTTTAGTGAGAATAAATAGGATTTTTGAAGGAATAGTGTACCTATTTCAAGAAAATCATGTTTATTCGTAGCAAAAAAGAGCCAAAATTAGGTCACTTTAGAAACCTTCACAGAGCCTAGAACTTTAACGGATTAGCTATAACATATTTTATAGGTAAACATACTCAAAATGAAACGTCGCTTTAATTTATTACTTATATTGATCTGGTTTTATCAATTTTTCGTCTCTCCCCTACTTGGAGTCAATTGCCGTTTTTATCCGTCATGTTCAGAATATGCTAAGTCAGCAATAATGATACATGGTAATATTAAAGGATTATGGTTATTTATTAAGAGAATAATCAGGTGTAATCCTTTCTGTCAAGGTGGGTGTGACCCTGTACCTATAGATGATTTTTCTCCACACAAAGGTAGAAATCTATAGTGAAACCTATTGAATTAGGTGATACAAACTTTGTGTCATACCTGCGAAAACAGGTATCTAGATTCCCGCCTTCGCGGGAATGACAACTTACAATCGTTATGTTCTTTATCACCTAATCCTATGAGCATAACTATATAATATACCCTAGGTGCTGTGAACCTAGACTTTCAAGCTATTTTTCTAGGTAATTTTTTAATTTATGTACCGAGATTAGTTGAAATCCTTGAAAAAATTGATATATTAGCTACTTAGTATCGTCGTATTTAGTAAAGTATAGGGCTGTTTTTATTGTTTTAAAGTACAAGCTTTCTTAGATAAAAATGGGCATTTACATTATTGTTTGGCTCTGAATCTAATAAAGAAGTTGATATATATATTTATTGCATGTATAATTTCGGACTTAGAAAATATTGCAAGTAATATAATTTTTACTAACTATATAGTAAAATAATGTTGATATAATAATGGTAATATGAAAAATAATAGTGCATTAGTAGCTCAAGTAGCAAACCCTCTAAATAGTGCTCTTGAGAAGTGCAAGATTGCTTTTTGGGTAGTTTTTAGCTTCGCGTTCGTTATTAACTTATTAATGTTGATAACACCTCTTTATTCCTTACAGGTTCTCGATAGAGTTATAGGAAGTGGTAACACATGGACATTAATGTGGTTGTCTATTATTATTGGCACAATCTATTTTATTTACGGATTATTACAAATTGCTAGATCATTCACCTTAATTAAAGTTGGTGAATGGTTAGACAAAACAGTTGCCCCTGTAATTTTTGGTCACTCTATTTCAGCTGCTGCAACCCGTACTAATACTGGTGCTAGTCAATTACTTCGTGATTTCCAAACAATAAAAACTTTTGTAACTAGTACTGGTATTAATACTTTATTTGATGCTCCTTGGAGCGTTGTCTATATAATAGTAATTTTCTTAATTCATCCATATATTGGAATTCTAACATTAGCTGGTGCTATTATTATCGTATCTACAGCTTTTTTTAATGCTGCTGCAACTAACAGAACTCTTGGTGAAGCTACTGAATTCTCCATAAAGGGTATGACTCAAGCTGACATTGCCAATAGGAATTCAGAAGTTGTAGAAGCTATGGGCATGATGAAAAACGTTACGGCAAATTGGCACCAATTTAATATTGCTGCTTTGGAGAAGCAATCAATTGCTAGCTACCGTAATGGTGCAATCTCTAATTTCTCTAGATTTATTCGTAATATTATGCAGATGCTTGTAACTGGTATTGGGGCTTATGTTGTTGTTAATACTTCAGGAAGAGAGATGACTACTGGCGGTATGATTATGAGCTCTATTATAGTGGGCAGAGCCCTGGCACCTTTCGATAATGCTATTGAGTTATGGAAAAGTATGAGTAGTGCCCTAAAATCTTATAAAAATATTAATCAGTTATTTGCTTCGTATAAATCAAGAGAAGAAGCAATGCCAATTCCAAATGTTGAAGGACATTTAACTGTAGAAAATATTTATTATTCACTTCCAGTCCCTCCACATATGCCACAGCCTCCAGTACCGAGATATATTTTAAAGGGGGTGTCCTTTGCCGTTCAGCCTGGTGAAATATTAGCAATTATAGGACCTTCTGCTGCAGGTAAGTCAACTTTAGCTAAAGTACTAGTCGGGGTATGGAAAGCATCGTCAGGAACTGTTAGACTTGATAGCGGTGAAGTTTATTCCTGGAATAGAGAAAGTTTTGGTAAGCATGTAGGATATTTACCGCAAGGGATAGAATTATTTAGCGGTAGTATAAAACAGAATATAGCTAGGATGGCTGAAAATGCTGATCCAGAAAAAGTAATTGAGGCGGCTAAAATTGCTGGAGCTCACGAAATGGTCTTAAGACTACCAGATGGTTACGATTCGGATATTGGAACAGCTGGCTCTAACCTCTCTGGTGGACAAAAACAACGTGTTGGTCTTGCTAGAGCATTTTATGGTAATCCTAAATTAATTATCTTAGATGAACCTAATGCTAATCTTGATGAGGCGGGTGAAATAGCCCTATCAAATTCTTTAAAGCAGGCAAAATCTAGAGGTATTGCTGTAGTGGTTATCTCTCATAGACCATCTGTATTATCGGTGGTAGATAAAATCTTGGTATTACAAGATGGGGCAGTAGCTCTTTATGGTACTCAAGAAGAACTGCAAAATCGAGTTAAACTGTTGCAAAATGGTGCAATTCACATTAACGAATAAAATTTTAAATATATGGAAGAAAAGTCAACTAATAAGCCAGCATTTACAGCAGAGCAACTTAAACAGCTCTTATCGCTACAAAATGATTTGATACACACCAAGAAAACAAAGGGAAGTGTTCTATCACAAAAAATGGTAGTAACTATTTCTAAGGCAATTCAAAATACACTATATTATCTTGATCGTTTCATCAATTTTGTTACCAAAAATAATGATGTTGATCGCAATGATGTAGTGCAAACTGCTAGAGCTCCAATTCTCTTTGGAGTATATATAATAATCTTTTTTGTATTAGTTGGAGGAGTATGGGGAAGTCTAGCTCCTCTTGATAGTGCCGCTGTAGCATCAGGCGTTGTGGTAACATATAGTAATAAGCAGGTAATTAACCACCAGGAGGGTGGAATTATAGCTAATATTTTTGTTAAACAAGGCGATCAAATTAAGACGGGTGATAAATTAATAGAGTTGGAAGATACAAAAATTAAATCGCAGTACGAAATTACTTTAAGCCAATATAGGCATGCTTTAGCAGCAGAAAGTCGTTTGATTGCTGAGAGAGATAATCAAGACAAAATTGAATTTCCAGAATTATTAACAGAAGCCACAAATCTACCTGAAGTAGCAAGGGTTATACATACTCAAGAAAGCTTATTTTACTCCAAAAAAGAAGTGTATAAAAGTGAAACAAATGCTTTGCACCAGAGGATTGAGCAATTAAATAAAAAAATTGAAGGTATGCAAGCTAGAAAGATTGCCAATGTAAAAAGCCTAGAAGTTGTTAGGGATCGTTTAAAAGCGATACATACATTACATGAAAAAGGTTTTTCTAATAAAGCGGCTTTATTGGAAATTGAAGCTAAGGAAGCCAATTTCAAAAGTGAAATAGCTATGACAGAAACTGAAATTGCCGGTACTAAGCATGCGATCATAGAAAGTGAGATTAGTATTATTAACTTACAGAACAAATATACAGAAAAAACTCTGACTGAACTAAAAGATGCTCAAGGGCAAGTAGCTCATCTAAGAGAGCAGTTTAATGCTTATAAAGACTCCTTGAGTCGTACAGTTGTTAAATCTCCAGTTGATGGTATTATAAATGTATTGAATTTTCATACAATAGGCGGGGTAATTGCTCCAGGCACTCCGATTATAGAGATTTCTCCAACTAATGAAACTCTGATAATAGAGGCAAGAGTTCCACAGAAGAACATAGATTCTGTGCATGAAGGTTTGTTAGCAAAAATTCGCTTCAGTGCTTTTAAATCTAGAACAACACCATTATTTACTGGTAAAGTAGTTAGAATATCTCCTGATACTGTACAAGACAGAAACCAAATGCAACAAGGTACAGAGACTTTTTACACTGCTATAATTGAGATTGATATGGATGAGTTTAATAAGATTGCAAAAGCTAGAAAATTAGAACTGCATCCTGGCATGCAGGCAGAAGTACAAATTGTTACTGGTACAAGGACTCTTCTAAGATATTTACTTGATCCTATTACTGATACTATGTTCAGAGCATTTAAAGAGAAATGATACTCCTATAGCAGGTTATGTCATTGCGAGATGATATAACCCCACGAAATTAGTTGCTAACAAATAATAAAAATCACTTGCATTATTAAGTCCCCCGTCAAAAGTCTAAAGATACAACATCTGCTATGTTTAAACAAAAAGGATCATTCCTGCGTAGGCAGGAATCTATAATATCTCAGGGCTTTTTGTCCACTATTTTAGATATAGTTATGCCCATAGGATTAGATGATAAAGAACATAACGATTGTAAGTTGTCATATAGTTATGCCTATAGGATTAGGTGATAAAGAACATAACGATTGTAAGATGTCATTCCCGCGAAGGCGGGAATCTAGATACCTGCTTTCGCAGGTATGACACAAAGTTTGTATCACCTAATTCAATAGGTTTCACTATATATGGACGAGTGAATTTGTCAATAAAGAAAATAAAAAATAGAGCCACAAAGGAAGCGGTCATATATTCGGCATCGAGTGCCATAATGGTTTCTGTATTCTTCTAAATATCCTTGAGTAACCTCTCATTCTTACGGCTTCTAGAGCCTCGACATAATTGCGGATTTTGTTCAGAATACTTATTTCATTAACTCTTTTACTTTCGTTCTCTTTATTGTTACTAACTTACTCGCAGTATTTACTAATTGCCATTCTTTTGCTTAATTGACATAAATTATCCTTCCTGCCAACTGCACTAATTTGCGACATACTCGCTGCCATTGGTATAGTGAAACCTATAGAATTAGGTGAAATTATATGATATAAAAAAGAGGAAATATCAAAAGTCCATATAGTGAAGATTTAAGAAAAAAAGTAATAAATTATGTAGCAAGAGGTAACAGTCAAAGAAGTGCTGCCAAGATATTTGATATACATAAAAATACAATTAGCCGTTGGAATGTAAGGAAGAGAAAGGAAGGAACGATATTGGCGAAAGCTAGATTAGACTTCCTGCATAAATAAGTTGCAGGAATAAAATAATTGATTTAAAAGTCTGTTGTTAGAAAAATTATGGTAATGGATATAGTTATGCTCATAGGATTAGGTGATAAAGAACATAACGATTGTAAGTTGTCATTCCCGCGAAGGCGGGAATCTAGATACCTGCTTTCGCAGGTATGACACAAAGTTTGTATCACCTAATTCAATAGGTTTCACTATAGATAAAAAAAGTAAGAAGATTATATGTACAAATTTTGCCAATGGTAAAAAGCATGATTTTAAGTTGTTTAAAGAATCAAAAATTTTGATTCACCCTGAAGTTAGTCTTCTAGGAGATTCAGGTTATCAAGGTATGAAGAAGCTTCACAGTAATAGTTTTTTGCCTAAAAAGAAAAGTAAGAAGAAACCTTTAACAAACGAAGATAAAAAGAATAATCAAAATATAGCGTCACAAAGGGTTACTTGCGAACATATTATTGGACGAATAAAACGTTTTAAAATTATTGCCGATCGTTACAGAAATAGAAGAAAAAGATTTGCTTTAAGAGTAAATTTAATAGCAGGAATTTGTAATTTTGAAACTTAATAAATATTTATGCAGGAAGTCTATTAGGCTTTAAAAGTAAAGTTGATAAGCAAAAATTAGCAGATTTTGTAGAAAATAATTCAAATATGAGGTTACAAGATATTGGTAAAGAGTTTGGGATTGCTAGATCCCAAACTGGTAGGATATTAAAAGAGTTAGGATTTAGTTATAAAAAAAACCTTTAGCTATATGGAAGCGAGTGCAGAGAAACGATCTGAATATTTAGAAGAGATCAGTAAATATGCTAAAGAACAAATAGTACATATTGATGAAAGTGGTATAGATATGAGTATTTGCCAGGATAAAGGTTGGGGGAAAACAGGAGAAATACTGATTGGAAAGAAGAGTGGGAAGCAGTATCAAAGAACTAATATAGTAGCTGGTTTGGTAAACAATCAATCGATAGCCCCTTTTGTTTTTAATGGAACTTGCAATACAGAGTTATTTAATAATTGGGTTGAGAAGTTTTTAATTAAAGAGTTAAAAGCAGGACAGGTTGTAGTTATGGATAATGCTAGTTTCCATAAATCAAAGAAGACAAAGGAATTGATAGAATCAGTTGGCTGCAAACTTATCTTTTTACCTCCGTATTCACCAGACTTAAATCCCATAGAGAAGTTTTGGGCAAATATGAAACGATGGATTAAAAATAAGGTAACAGAAACTGGCTCTGTCCAGAAACTAGCAAATTATTTGAAATTATTGCTATGTTCTTTGTCACCTAATTCTATAGGTTTCACTATATCTTACTTTCTTGTCTATGATCTTCAATATCGCAAAAATGTTCTGCAAAGTTCTTGACGAATTCTCTCTCTCTTAACATCACTATCTCCAAATAATAATTATTTTATTAAGAGATTCTTACGATATTACTCCACTATTTGCAAAAACTTTATTATTAACATTTCTTTACCTTTTGTTCATGAGACCGCCGTGACTCATTAATGCTTTGACATACAGTGACATATTATTAAAAGTTCTATAATCATTACATCCTACTCTTAAACCACTCTGACCTTCTTCTATCATTCCTTCCAGTTCTTGCCATATCTTGATGTTATCCATTCCTTATCTCATCTCCTCCTTCAACTATGCCATACATTCTAATACATTTTATATTATTTGTAAACTACGACTGTAGTACTAGGCTTTGTGAAGGTTTCTAAAGTGACCTAATTTTGGCTCTTTTTTGCTACGAATAAACATGATTTTCTTGAAATAGGTACACTATTCCTTCAAAAATCCTATTTAGTCGCTCCGTCAAAAAGGCTGTAGGTATGAGAGGTAATACATGTTTGCGGTTAAAAATCACATCAAAACCCATAAGATTTTCACCCTATTTTGTCAAAAACCTTATGGATTTACAAAGTTTTTATAACCTAATCACAGTACCAAGCTTGTCATCCCTGCGAAAGCAGGGATCTAAAATAGTGGACAAAAAGCCCTGAGATATTATAGATTCCTGCCTACGCAGGAATGACATCCTTTTTGTTTAAACATAGCAGATGTTGTATCTTTAGACTAATACTAATCGGGTTAGCTATGGCTTATTATTTACATTCAGGTTAACAACCTACTCCTCGTTACGTCGGTCTGATTTCTTCCGGTCATTAGGATTTAACATTGCCTTACGAAGTCTAATTGATTTAGGGGTAACTTCTACCCTTTCATCATTTTGGATATAGCTGATAGATTGTTCTAACGTCATAAGGGTTGGTGGGATAAGACGCATAGCTTCATCCTTACCAGAAGCTCTGACATTTGATAATTGCTTGGCTTTCAGAGGGTTTACTTCCAGATCATTATCCCGATTATGCTCCCCTATAATCATTCCCTGATATACTAGTTCATTAGGGTTTATAAACATTTTCCCACGATCTTCAAGATTCCATAGAGCATAGGCAACAGCTTCCCCATCCCCATTAGAAATTAACACTCCATTACGTCTTCCTTCAATAGCCCCTTTATAGGGAGCATAACTATGGAAAACACGGTTCATAACACCTGTGCCCCGAGTTTCGGTTAGGAATTGACCGTGATAACCAATAAGCCCGCGTGATGGTCCTAAAAATGTTACTCTAGTTTTACCGCCACCAGATGGACGCATATCAGTCATTTCTGCTTTACGTAGGGCAAGTGATTTAACAACAACCCCAACAAAATCATCATCAACATCAACTTGGATTTCTTCAATTGGTTCTAATCTTTTACCATGTTCATCCTCTTTGAATAATACTCGGGGTCTACTGATTGATAGTTCAAAACCTTCCCGCCGCATAGTCTCAATTAATATGCCTAATTGTAGTTCACCACGACCTGCAACTTGAAAAGCATCTTTTTCTTCAGTTTGGCTGACATGTATTGCTACATTACTTTCTATCTCTCGCATTAATCTATCACCTAGAACTCTTGCTGTAAGCTTTGAGCCTTCTCGTCCAGCAAGAGGAGAGTCATTTACTCCAAAGGTCATAGATAATGTTGGTGGGTCTATAGGTAAGGATGGCAGTGCTACGATTATTTCAGGGGCACATATCGTATCAGCTACAGTAGCGTCCTGAATTCCAGCAATAGCAATAATATCTCCAGCATATGCAATATCAACAGCTACACGTTCCAGTCCCCGGAATGAGAGTATTTTACTTATTCGAGCATTTTCAGTTGCCATATTATCACAATTAAGTACTTTAACATTTTGGTTGGTCTTAATTGTGCCACTATGGATACGACCGGTAAGCACGCGACCAAAATACGGGTTATATTCTCTAGTGGTAACAAGCATAGAAAAGGGAGCGTCGCTATCAGCAACAGGAATAGGCACATGAGATACTATCAAGTCAAAAAGCGGGGCAAGGTCTTTTTGTTCATCTTCTAAGTGACACGATGCCCAACCGCTACGTCCTGAAGCGTAGATAATAGGAAAATCTAGTTGTTCATTATTTGCCTCTAATGCCATAAATAATTCAAATACTTCATCTACCACTTCACTGACTCTTCTATCAGGACGGTCAATTTTATTGATCACAACAATTGGTTTTAACCCAAGTTTCAGAGCTTTTGACAACACAAATTTGGTCTGAGGCATTGTACCTTCAGAAGAATCAACTAGTAATATGACCCCATCTACCATAGTCAGAATGCGTTCTACCTCGCCACCAAAATCAGCGTGACCAGGAGTGTCAACTATATTGATACGGATATCTTTCCACATAAGGGAGGTACATTTAGCTAGAATAGTTATACCACGTTCACGTTCCAGGTCATTTGAATCCATAGCACGTTCTGCTACTTCCTGGTTTGCTCGGAAAGTGCCACTTTGCTTAAGCATATTATCAACTAGAGTGGTTTTACCATGATCAACGTGGGCGATAATGGCAATATTGCGAATAGCAGACATCAAAAACCTTTAATATATTTTTTAACTGATGATTATAGAGTATAATAGATCAAAATGGAATAGAGTTCTTATAGTGTTTGTATAGTATATTTTAAATTATAGAGTCTATGTGTGCCATCTTACAACTATTAGCTAAACCATTATCTAGAGTAGCAATTTTTGCTTCAAGGCGTAGGGCTAATTCAAGGTAAGTAGCGTCATAAGATGTTAGACCATATTTAGTTGCAATCCTTGCTATTACATGCAGAGATTCACAGTTAGAACAAAATTTATCAATATTAATAGGAAGAATATTTAAGAAGTGTAAGTATTCTTCATAATCACTTTTAGTGATACGCTGTTTTTTTAATGATGATATAAGAACATTGTTACATTCCAGATAAAAGACAGCAGGGGCGAATACATTATATACTTTGTTAGATATCTGATTGTAAATGTTATCTACCTTAAGCTGCTTTTCATCCGGTAAAATCGATGACATAATGAATGAACAATCTATCACTAAATTCATTTTCTACCAAGATTTTTCATTTTAATAACATCATCTATAGAGCCAAGAGGACTACGTTTTTTAAGTGCAGCAAACTTACTAAATAGCTCATCAAATCTTTGGGAGTAATATTTAGCTACAGGTATAACAAAAGCTACCTCTTTTCCTCTGTTTGTTATACATAATTCTTCACCTGCTTCTACTTCTTTAATTAGCTCTGGTAAATGAGTTTTTGTTTTAAACATACCAACTATTCTCATGAATCCTCTTTAATAAACTAGTTAATTCATCTAGTTTAATCAATTTTGATAATTAGTGCAATATATCAAATGCTGTGATTAGTAAGATTTCACTTGCAAAAGTTCAAATTTTAATTTATTAGATTATGAGTTTTTGGGTTTCCCGATAAATTACCTATTATAAAAATATAGCTAACCCGTTAATATTCTAGATAGATTATCCGTCATTGCGAGGAGCCACTACAGTGGCGACGAAGCAATTCTGTTTTGGTTAACCTTGCGAGGTTTAACTTGTCATCTCTGCGTAGGCAGGTATCTAAATTCCCGCCGTTGCTAAGAATGTCATCTCTGCATAGGCAGGGATCTAAATTCCCGCCGTTGCTAAGAATGTCATCCCTGCGTAGGCAGGGATCTAAATTCCCGCCGTTGCTAAGAATGACACTTACAACGCGGGAATGACAGCTTACAATTGCTTCGTCGACTTATGCCTCCTCACAATGACATTTAGGAGTTTGTAACAATATCAAGAACTTAATCGGGTTTATAATAAACCAAACATAAGAGAACAGATGTCAAAACGATCAAAATTATTTTCACTCAAACTTGATTTTAGCAAGATACCCCAACGACTCCATTTTGATTTTAGCCAACCAGAAATTAAGCAAGAAGATCAGTCTTTGGGAAAAGAACCTAAACTAGAAAATCAATCTGATAAGTGGCTACTCTGTCTTGATTTTGATGGAACAATGGTAAAAGGATCTATAAGCAGTACTATTGCTTGGACACCTAGTAAAGAGTGTGTAGATAAGTTCCTAGCAGATGAAACAAAAAGTTTGAAAGAAAAAGAACAATTTATAGTGTTATCAGATTCAGAAAGTCATATAGATAAGTTTCTAGCAGATGAAACAAAAGGTTGGAAAAACAAAGAACAGTTAGTAAAGTTATTAACAACAGCATTAGATTTAGGATGTCATATAGCCATTGTATCTTTTTGCTCACATCCTGGTGCCATCAAATATGCTCTTACGCAACTTGGTTTAGAAGAAGCTAAATTAAAAGAAATTCGTGTAGTGTCATATTGCCCTAATGAAGAGAATAGTATACTTGCAGCAAAACTGCATAACTCTATTAAATTTTTTTGGTAGTATGAATTTATTTTATAAATTTGGGTTCCTACTATGCAAGTATCACCGATTAATAAAAAAACTAGTTGAAAAACTATCAGTTATACTATAACATTTCAATTATTAAACGTAATGAATGAATCAAAATGAAAAAGCCAAAAGTAGCGACCTTAAGTGCTGAGGAACGAGAAGAACTAATCCAGCATATTAAGGCAAATTCATTAACAGGAGATGATCAGCAAGCGGTGATAGAACTTGTGAAATTTTGTAACGAACTAATAGACAAGCTAGCATCATCAAACATCAGTATAAATAAGCTTAAGGAGATGATGATTGGTTTTAAGGCAGATAACATAAAAAAGATAGTTCAGATTCATTAAAAGAACCACCGAGTGAATCTGATAATAAGAATGGTGGTAATGAAGAAGAGTACGATGAGTCCAAGAAGAGAGATCGCAGTAATTGGCAAGGTAAATATGGATTTGATGATTATCAGGATGCGAATACCAGCTATTTATCTCCTGAGAATTTTTGTAGTGGTGATAGCTGTCCTCACTGTGATAATGGTAAACTCTATAATAGTGAAGCTAGAAAATTGCTACAATTTACAGGTAATGCTCCAATTACAGTCAACAGATATGTAAAGAAAACGTTACGCTGTAATGCTTGCGATTATACAGTTATGAACAATAAGAATATCAACAAATGGACAAATAGTAGCAAAAGTGCAATAGTGTTACAAAAGACCTACGGTACTCCCTTCTATCGTTTATCTAGGTTGCAAAGTTTAAGCGGGGTTCCTGTATCATATAGCACTCTGTGGCAACAATATTTAGATGTTTGGCAAGAAGATGGTGGAGCTGAAATTTACAGGGTATTATTAGAAATGGCTGCCGAATGTAGTTCACTGAACCTTGATGATACTAGAGCCAGGATTTTAGAAATTACTGTAGCCAATAAAAAATTACGAGCTCAAAATAAGAAAGGACGCAGCTGTTATACCACTACTATATGTGCTAAAACTACAAATAATGAGGTGATAGTTTTATATTTTACCGGTAATAAGCATGGCGGGGAAAATATTGGTAACGTACTAAAGAATCGTAAGAATAGGACTGATTCTATTCATTTAATGACTGATGCAAGTAACAATAATAACCCGGTATTATCAGAAGCAGATAAAGAATTACTGGCAATAATAGTGATGATCAATTGTTTGTCACATGGGCAGAGAAAATTTACAGAGAATGAACCATATTACCCTGAAGAATGCGGATATTTTCTCAAACAGACTGGTGGGATTTACCATAATGAACATCAATGTAAAGAGATGAGCCTTGAGGAAAAGCTGAAGTACCATCAGGAACATAGCAGTAAATATATAGAAAACATATATAACAAAATAGACGAATTATTTAACGACAAGAAAGTTGAGCCTAATAGTAGGTTTGGGCAAGCTATGAAATATTGGTTAAATAATAAAGAAGGTTTGACGCAATTTTTGAAAATTCCAGTTAGCAGTCTTGATAATAATTGGGCTGAGAGGTCACTACGTACCATTATTTTACAAAGGAAGAATTCATTATTCTTTAAAACAATCAATAGTGCTGAGATACATAGTGGTCTGTATAGTATAGTAAAGACTTGTAGTGAGAACGAGATCAATGCCTTTAAATATTTAAATTGGCTGCAAGAGCAGAGCAGCAAAGCAAAGAAGCATCCTACGAATTATACGCCTTTTGCCTATGCAAGATATATAAATAATACGGAATTAATCAAGACAGCAGCTTAAATGACAGGAAGCCAATCATTAGAGAGTTTGGCAGAACTAGGATCACCATTATGAATAAGAATATGTAATGTTCTATAGCAAATTTGATAAGATGAATTATCAGATGGGGAAAGTTTTGCCGTAAATTTACCTTTGGATAGGCGTTTAGAGCATAACCAAAAGCCTTGACCGTCAAAGGACAAAATTTTAATGGCAGTTCTGTTTTTATTATAGAATAAAAACAAGGAACCATTAAGAGGGTTGGAAGAAAGTTTTTGTCTGCAAACAGCTATTAAACCATCGATACCCTTACGAAAGTCGATGGCAATAGTGGCAACAAAAATAACTGACTGAGGGGTTAGTTGCAGCATAGAAATGTTTGAATTATGGTTTTTAGCTCTAGTGTTTGAATAATAAGCTTGGTACCATTTGGCTTAATAATGTGGCAAGTGTAGTAATTTTGTTTGGGAGTAGCCACAGGATCAGTATCTATAGAATTTACTAGTTGAAATGGGAGAAAATTAATATCGTGTTGTAGAACTTTATTTGAAGTTGAGGTAGGAGAAGTTTTGAGGGAAGGTTGATGGGCTTGTTGAATTGAACTAATTATTGTTTTATTAATATTGAGATGTTTGGCTATATCTTTGCAAGAATAGTGATGGAGTAGCTGGCGAACTAATTCCTTTAGATGGTTTGGTATGGGATCAAACTTGTTAGTTTTAGTTTGACGCCAGGCTTTAAATTGCTGAGCTACTTGCTCAACAGTAATTGATGGTATTTGCATAGTAGGAACCCAAATGTATAAAATAAATTTTATACTAACAAAAAAATTAGATAGAGTTATGCAGTTTTGCTGCAAGTATACAGAGAATATGTTTTCTATAGGCAAGCAGAAGCATATAGAAAAAGCTATGAAGCATTTTAGTGTTGATAATAATCAGAGAGTTGTTTTAATAGATGATGATTTAAATAATGTGAGTAGAGCATTGGAGAACGATATGCCTGCAATACATGTTGACAAAAATGGTGCCAACTATTTATATCGAGCTTCTGAGATACTTGGACTTGGACTCGATCAGCTATCTGATGAGCATACAGTTAGTTTAGATTCAACATCAACAGATAGTGGATTAGAATTGTCAGGAAATATCTCCCCTGATTCTGACATTTTAGAGCTAACTTGATTAGTATTTAGCCATAGTACATTGACTTCTATAGTGAAACCTATTGAATTAGGTGATACAAACTTTGTGTCATACCTGCGAAAGCAGGTATCTAGATTCCCGCCTTCGCGGGAATGACAACTTACAATAGTTATGTTCTTTATCACCTAATCCTATGAGCATAACTATAGAGGTCGGTTTTTTTTCCTTAAATTGGGACATTATGTCGAATTACACTTTCACTACAAAATAAAAAATGTAGGGTATGTGCTAATAGACGCCTGGGATATCTAGAACTTATTCGGGTTAGCTATAGACGAATAAGTTTTATATAGAACCTTAATAGGTTAGCTCATGATAGTTTTTCTATCTCAATTTTAGCGAAGACAAACCAATTAGAGCAAATATTATAGCTATAATCCAGAAACGTATTACAACTTTTGATTCTGACCAGCCATGTTTTTCAAAATGGTGGTGTAAAGGAGCCATTTTAAAAATTCTTTTACCCCGGGTAGCTTTAAAATAATATACTTGAATAATTACTGATAAGGTTTCAATAACAAATAACCCGCCAATAATTGCTAGTACAAATTCATGCTTGGCAATAACGCTAACAATACCAAGAGCACCACCAAGACTTAGGCTGCCAGTATCTCCCATAAAAACTTCTGCTGGCTGGGCATTAAACCATAAGAATCCTAGGCTAGCCCCAACAATTGAAGCACAGAAGATAGTTAATTCAGAAATATTTGGTACATAAATAATCTGTAGATAATTTGCATAGAAACTATTACCCACCAAGTAAATAATTAAGGTAAAAGAAGCTGCGGTAATGGCAATTGGTACGATGGCAAGACCATCAAGACCATCAGTTAGATTCACTGCATTTGATGCTCCAACTATAACGAACATACTAAATGGAATATAAAACAATCCTAAATCAATCAACAAATTCTTAAAAAATGGAATAGTCAACAGATTGTTCCCTTGATTATTGGCATCCCTTAATAGTAAACAAGCAATTAGACAAATAGTAAACTGAAATAATAATTTTTTCTTACCACTAACGCCTTTATGGTGGTTTTTTGTTACTTTAGCGTAATCATCCATAAAACCAAGTATACCAAAGCTAATAAAGACAAATAATACTATCCATATATATTTATTAGTAAGGTCAGAAAATAACAGAGTGGAAAGGCAAACAGTGAGGATAATCATTATCCCCCCCATAGTGGGTGTTCCTACTTTTATTTTGTGGGTTTCTGGTCCGTCGTCACGAATTGGTTGACCATATTTTTGTAAATTTCGCAAAATTTTAATTATCTTAGGTCCTATCAAAAAAGAAATAGTCAAACTAAATAATATGGCAAGTCCGATACGGAAAGTAATATAGTGGAATAAATTTGCGATATGCAACTTATGTATATAGGGGGCAAGAAGGTTGTAGATCACTGCGGTAACTCAAAAGATTGGATGATTTTACTAAGTTGGGTACTGTTTGACCCTTTTATTAAGATTAATTCATTGCCCTTAAGTAATTTACTTAAGTTTTCTATTAATAGATTAACATTATCAAAATGTATTTTTTCTATTTTGTCTGGCAAAGATTGGTATATATATTTGCTGTTATTGCCTACTAAAAAAACTCTGTTAGCACCAGAGTCAAGAATTGCTGGTACTAAATCTTGATGAAATTTTATCGAATTGTCTCCCAATTCTAACATATCACCTATTATAGCAACTTTTTTCTCCCCACTAAGCTGTTTCAGATATAATAAAGCAGCTTTTACTGATTCTGGATTAGCATTATAATAATCACAAATAATTTGGTAGTCCTGACCATGATATTTGGCATTGATTAGCTTACCACGTCCTTCAATTAATGATACTTTGCTTAATTGTCTTGCTGCTGCATTAATATCTAAGTTCAGTATGGCTGATATCTGGAGAGCGATAGTATAATTTCTAGCATAATGTTCTGGGACAAGAGGTATCTTGACATCTATTCTACTGTTATGGATTGAATAACGTAAACGAACTTGTTGCTCAATTTGTTGATATTCATATGATGTTAAGCTAGAATCTGCATATGGTGATGTACCAAAACTATATATATTATTAATCGATAATTGCTTAAGATTCTGTAAAACTCGGTTATAATATGGGCTGTCTAAATCTATAACGGCTATGCCATCTTTTGGCATTCCTTCAAAAATCTCACATTTAGCATCAACCAGATGCAGTTGAGACTGAAAAAATTCAAGATGAGCTTCCGATATTGTAGTAATAACTGATATATTAGGTCTAACCATTTTTGTTAGCTCTCTTATTTCTCCTGAATGATTCATACCCATTTCAAAAATAGCATATTCTATATCATCAGGCATAGAAGCAAGATTTATAGGTACACCAAGATGGTTATTAAAATTTCCTCGACTAGCAAAAGTGGTACCAAAGTAACTTAGTACAGTTTTGATTGCTTCTTTAGTTCCCGTTTTACCACTACTGCCAGTAATACCAATAAACTTTGCTTGAGATTTCTTCCGTTTATACTCTGCCATCTGATGTAGAGCGGTTAAAGTATCAGAGACCTTAATTACTTTTTCATCAGGCAATCCTTTGATTTCCCGGCTAATAATTACCGCATTTGCCCCACGTTCTAGAGCATGTAATGCATAATTATGTCCATCACTAGCCCCTTTAAGAGCAATGAACAAATCACCATCTGTAACTGAATTAGAATTGAACTGAATTTGTCCGCCATGAATATCAGGATGTACCTCTATATTCATGGCGCTACTTAAGTCTTTTGCTGACCAAATCATTATATTATTAATTAATATTATATACTACGCAAATAAGGGATCATTTTTATCTCAGATTTGCTTTAATTGTCAATAGGTTTATTAATAAAACCATCTTCTAACCATCCCTGCAAAACATTGGAATCTATTTTTGTGTGATATCCTTTTTGCATAATAGCAACGATTTTAAAGCTATTATTTTCTAACATTTGTAAACGTCAATCCTTAAAGTTTTTCTTAATGCTCACTTTGAAGGTTACATATAATATTTACTAACTTCATAATTTTTCATTTCTTCAACAAAAGCATTAACCCGTAATTTAAATTGAATATTATTACCCGGATGTTTTGGGTCTGTTTTATTTAAAATACCATGAATGTGATGCCCGTTACCACCTTTTCTTTGAATAACAATACTTTTTCCGACAAGTAAATTACCATTTGATGTAAATGTAATTGTGTAATCTAAATGTTCTAATACATCCTTCATTGAATAAATACGCATCATACTATCTTCTCGTTCATATAATACTAATATTTCACGAGCTTTTTTATACGACATTGACCAATCTATCAACTCTTTTATTATTGGTTTAAATATATAGTGAAACCTATTGAATTAGGTGATACAAACTTTGTGTTAACCTTGCGAAAGCAGGTATCTAGATTCCCGCCTTCGCGGGAATGACAACTTACAATCGTTATGTTCTTTATCACCTAATCCTATGAGCATAACTATATATGCATTTCTGTTATTCATAACTACAATATTTTAATTGAATCATAAACACTACCAATCATTCTTGGTATAACAGCATTGCCAAGTTGTTGGTATCCTTTTAAGCCTTCTGCTACATAATGACTTTGTGAAAAACCCATTAAAGATTTACATTCATTAATTGAAAGTCTGCGTATATTATTATCTATATAATATAAACCCGTTCTTGCACCAGCTCCACCACCAAAGGCTGATAATGTAATTGAATGCCCTAATGGGCTATAAATCCTTTCACCTTGCCCCCCTTTATTTAAATAACCAACTCGTAAAGGCTTGAGGTCTCTATCTGTAATCTCTTTTTCAATTACTATATCATCTCTATTAATAAATAAATTTTTATCGACATTATTTTCAAGTATATTCTCAAGGTATATTTTCTTGTTGGTTTCCTTCGGTGGTGAATATTTAATCTTAATATCACCTACAATATCTTTTCTTATACAAACAAAGTAAATACGTTCTCTTGCTTGCGGTACACCAAACAAAGATGCATTAAGTACATGTCTATATACTTTATATCCTATTTCATCAAGTTTTGTATCTATCGTTTTAATAACATTACCATTATCAATATTCATAATATTTTTAACATTCTCAAGCAATAATATTAATGGTTTATGATATTGTGCAATTCTAATTATCTCATAAAACAGCTTACCATTTATATCATGTAGACCATTCTGTTTACCGGAGATGCTAAAAGGTTGACAAGGAAAACCAGCACATAGAATATCATGTTCTGGTATTTTTCGTTCAGAAATCTCAGAAATATCACCCATGGGTTTTTCTCCAAAATTCCTTTTATAAGCTTCTTGCACATCTTTATCAATATCGGATGAAAAAACACACTCCATCCCTTTTTCTTCAAGAGCTATACGAAAACCACCAATACCACAAAATAAATCTATAAATTTGTACATATAACTTCCTTGAGTAAATTTGTATTCTGTAGAGCTTTGTTGGCTATATCGAAATCACTAAATGGTAGTTTTTCATTGCCGATTATCTGATAATTTTCGTGACCTTTGCCGGCAATCAGCAAAATATCATCTTTTTGTAAATTATTTATCGTTTCGGTAATTGCTATTTTTCTATTTTTTATTTCTATAAAACTATTAGTGATCGCTATGATACCTTGTATAATTTGCTGCCGTATTGATTTTGGTTCTTCATTTCTCGGATTATCATCAGTAATAATAATCTCATCGGCAATTTTCGCCGCAACTTCCCCCATTAATGGTCTTTTACTACTATCCCTATTACCACCACAACCAAAAATTACTTTCAATAACCCCTTATCTGATTTTATTTTTCTCAGCTCTAGTAAACTTTTTTCTAAGGCATCTGGGGTATGAGCATAGTCAATAAAAATATTACTATTACCTACTCTCTCTAAACGTCCTTTAACTGCTTTAACTTGTGGTAATTTTAATATAACTTGTTCCAAAGGAAAACCAGTCAAATGCACCATCATAACAGCAATCAGTAAGTTGGTAGCTTGAAAACTACCAACTATATCAGTAGTAAAATTATATTTCTGTCCTTTATAGCTGCAAATTGTGCTGTCGATAATTTTCAGATCACCATTCATACCAACAGTTAAAAACTTTATATTACGTTGTTGTAAATAATGTTTAATATAATCCAATTGTGCTATTTCCGCGTTTAATACAGCCATCCCTGTTGGCAATAAATTATCTGTAAATAATTTTAATTTGGCTAAAAGATAATTATCCATATTTTGGTGATAGTCAAGATGATCTCGGCTAAAACTAGTAAAGCAGGCAGCATTTACTTTTATACCATATAATCTTTGTTGATCTAGACCATGGCTAGAAGCCTCAAAAGCTACATATTCTGTGTTGTTTTCAGCTAGCTTATGTAAAATATGTCTAAAAGTTACAGGGTCAAGAGTAGTAAGAGCAGGAGATTTTTGTGAAATTTCTTGGATAATTGTTAAAACCAAATCATTGGAACATTCTACACCAATAGTACCGATAGAACAGCTGGGGACTCCTAGTAATGTGTATAGTTGCCTACAATAGGATACTACCGAGGTTTTACCGTTAGTACCAGTAGCAGCTACCATATATTGTGGTAATAATGGGTAGAGAATATCAGCAGCTTGGCTCAATGCCAGCCGGACATCACTCACAAGAGTTACATGTACGTCATTGGCAATAATGCTAGGGTTGTTTAGGCTCTCAGCATCATCTGTAATAATGAATTTCACCCCTTTATTTATTACATCATCAATAAATTTATTACCATCAGAATCTGCTCCTTTAATCGCAAAGAATATGTCACCAACTTTAGCTAGTCTAGAGTCAAAACATAAACTGCGAGAATCCATCTGAGAGATAATTTTGTTATCAAATAATTTTTGCATAATTTCTACAATTTAAATGTAGCCTAATTAATTCTTAATCTATATAAGTGTGTTTATCACGTATGGTAACCTATGTAAAGAGTTAGAATTTTAGGGCTTCTCATGCAAAAGAAAGATTTATCAATTTTAATAGGTAATAGTCTGGATCATTTTGATACGGCTATTTATAGTTTTCTTGCCCCAATTTTATCAGTAATCTTTTTTCCCAAAGACGATCCTATAGTTGCCTTGATCTTAACTTATAGTGTGCTAGCAACTTCAATAATTACTAGACCAATTGGTGCAATAATTTTTAGTATGATTGCACAAAAACGAGGGGCAACTTTAGCTCTATCTTATTCATTGATAGGAAGTGCTATTACCACTATGTTGATAGGATTTATACCAACTTATCAAATGATTGGCTGGTTTTCACCATTGATGCTGCTCATTATTCGAATTATGTTAGGAATTTTTGGCGAAGGAGAACATTGTATTGCCAAATTATATATTGTAGAAAATAAGACGCAGGTTCAAGGGGTGAAAGCATCTTATCTATACGAGCTATCAACAATATTCGGGATTATTATCGCTTCTTTTGTCAGTACAATTCTAATTAGTTCTAATCACCATGAATATTGGCGTTTATGTTTTATATTAGGAGGTAGTACAGGGATTGTAGGGGTTTATCTTAGACGTTATTCTAATACGCCTCAAAGAGCAATAGAACAAAAATCCTATACATCAAATGTGATATTGAATAATAAGTGCAATATTCTGCGTGTATCTATAGTTAGTGGTTTTTCCTATATGACATATGTCATACCTTTTATAGTGATGAATAGTTTTGTTCCTCTTATCACCTCTATATCTTTGGGAATGATGATGAGTTTTAATACTCTCTTATTAATTATAGATGCAGCAATGATTCCACTAATAGGGCATTTTGTTAAGAAATATCACCCTGTGGATGTAATGATCGTAAGCACTAGCATTCTATTTATTAGCATAGTGCCATTATGGTTATATATGAATGATGCTTCTGTATGGTATGTTAATTTTGTCCGTTTATGGATTATTACCTTAGGGGTATTATTCGCATGCCCAGTAAATTATTGGCTTAATAACCTATTCCATGGTTCAGATAAATATATGCTGGTTAGCATTGGTGATGCTATAGGCACCTCAATATTTGGGAAATTTACTCCCTCGGTATGTATAGCTCTTTGGCATTTTACTGGCTCTTCTATATCTATAGGAATTTACATTGCAATAATTACCTTAGCTACTATATGGGCAGTAAAGAGTCAGTGACATTACTTGCATAATATAGCTAATCCGAGAAGGTTTTAACCATAGCAATACTTCCGTCATTGCGAGGAGGCGTGAGCCGACGAAGCAATCCATTTTTGGTTACTTTTATGGATTGCTTCGTCTACCTACGGTCTTCTCGCAATGACGTTGACCACATACGACTTTTAAAGTGCATTATCTAAAACCAGCTTCCTCTTCTAACTTTCGACAGTTGTGGGGAATCTATGCTTTCGCAGGGATGACACAAAACTGGATTGCTTCGTCGCCAGTAAAGCGGCTTCTCGCTAATAGACATTTGTGAATTTGGCGTAATGTTAGTCTGGTTAGCTATAAACTTAATCATCCATTCTACTGTGTAGTGCCTCAAATACTCCAACTTCTTTCCATAAGTTCCTATTTCCTATAACATAAATAACTTCTTTAGCCCGTGTAACTGCTACATTTAAGATGTTAGGAGATTTACCTGCCCATATTCGACTCCCATGTTGCTCTGATCCTTGTGCCCCTAATACTAAAATTACCGCTTCAGCTTCTCGTCCTTGGACAGTGTGTATTGTTCCAATTCGTTCATTAAGCCAAGAATACTTATCTTTAGTAATCCAAGAATCTTTAGTAATCCAAGAATCTAAAACACGACTCTCTTTTATAATTTTGCGTAAATTATTTGCAACAACTTTAAAAGGTGTCACAATATACAGGTCTGGCAGTATTGAAGCCTTCTTTAATTCGCGTAATAGTTCAAGTACTTTTTCTCCTTCTTCTGGACACCACTTATCTAACGCTTCTCCTTGAACATCAAACCACCTAGAAGAACCAAGACATTTAGCTATAGAAGAACTCTTATTAGAACTCTTGGCGTGAACCATAGAACCTCCATAAGCAATTGTATTAGAAATATCAAACATAGGATTGTTGCAACGCCTATGTACTAGTAAAGGCACACCAACCAAACGACTTCCATGGTTGGTATCAAATTTATAAAAATATGAAGTTGCAGAATCTGATAGGATTTGAACTGATACTTCTGGTGCATTAAAACGTTTTGGGTCTACTGAAAACTGTTTGCATATACTTTTTGTTAAATTGTCAGGTAACTCAACCACTGGTTCTATCTGTAGTGGATCACCCGTGACTACAACACGTTTTGTTCTCATTATAGCCCCTACAGCAGCTTGCGGCAAAGCCTGTCCAGCTTCATCAATAAGAAGCCATCCAAAAGAATTGGCAGGAATATCCTTTAACATTTTCCCTACAGATGCAAAAGTTGTTGATACACTAGGTACTACAAGGAAGAAAGATGCCCATAAATCTGGTAAAAACTTAATGGTGCTTTCATCCATTCCACTAAAAGAGTCTCTAAAAATTTTCATCATAGTTCCAAGATTATGATATAAAGGCTTGGCTGCTGCATCTATAAAGGCTTTATGTAGCTTTATAGCGGAAATAAACACCTCGTCACGTAATAATTGCGTCTGTTCGTTACACCATGGGGAAACTAGGTGCCTATCTGCATGGGATTTTGCAAATAAACTACTATCAATAAGATGCTTTTCAAATTCTTTAGAGGATATTAGAATCTTTTTCTTTACATCATTAAAATGAGCAAGCCTTTGCCTTTTTTTTCGCCAGACACGAAATGAAGAAGTGTTTAGAATACACCAAATAACATGTGGTTTTAATTTATCATGTTTTAATAAAAGGTCGTCTCCTAGTGTCTCACCCAGCCCTAACTCTCTTTCTAAATTGGCTAACTCTTCAACTAAATTTCTTGTTTCTTGTAATCTAGAGAACTCATCTTGGCTTTTTTTTAATACCTTTTTAAAATGTTCTCTAGCTTCTTCCCAACGTTTCAAAGCTTCACTGTGACTACGCGGTGGGTTATTTTCTTTAATAATTCTAGGGGGTCTAGTTCCGATGACTTCTTGACTCTCTGGATCTATAATTTGGAATGTCTGCGATTTTCCATTTATTTCTGCTAAATATGTTGAAAAACCAAAATCCTTATCCCACCAAAATGTTTGACTAAAATTATTACAATTAGCCATATTACCAAGTACTGCTGCAATCAAGCCCCAACTTCCACCTTCAAGTAATGAATCAGATAGAGCTTTAAAATAACGCAGATCATCTGCATCATTGGCAATGGCATCTAAATTAGGTAATTCAGCACTAATATTTTCAACAGCCTTATTGTTAGATGAGGCGATTAATATTTCAAAACCTTTTAGACTCTCATCTAATTTATAGAGATCGAACCAACCCTTGCCAGCTTGCATTTTTTCCCCTGAATTGGTAAAAGCTTCTTTAGGATCATCAAACTTCAGTAATGCTTCTGCTCGTTCTGCAACTAATTTTGCCACAATATCACGTAATAAGGTGGTTTTTCCTGTTCCTGGCGGTCCATTAATGGCAAGGATTCCACTATCTTTTAGTTCAGTCATAGATAAATTAACTGCAGCCTGTTGAAGTAATACTAGAGGATGTCGTTCTGGTCCAGGCCATCTTGCTGAAGGAATGTTTTTAGGAGAAAGAATATTTTGTAAAACTGTTTCATTTAGTATATTGTAACGCTCTAATGGAACATTCACGCCTAAATACTGTAAAAGATTTGTTGGAGCATCTTGGCTTTCGATTAAAGTACTAGCCTTTGCTAGATCATTTAGGTAAAAGCTGTTAAATAACATAACTTTAGTAGGAGCATCTTTTTTACTTGATTCAGGATCATCTTCTTTAATTGGTTCATAAGTTCGGAGAGCGAATTTTTTATTTATCAGCATTTCTGCTGGTATACCATCATAAATATTATTAATAAGATAATTATAAGCATCATCTATCATTATTTTATTCAAGGGAAGCTCTTTGCCATTTTCATCTTTTTTACGTAAGATTCCATCAAAAGCTATCTCAATTTTTTGTTTAATTGATACCCAGTCACCTAAGTTTTTAAGACTTCCCTTTAAAGCTTGAGGAACACCCCACGCAAAACTTGATAGATTAACAGAGATATCATTTTTAAGAAGATAACCATACTGATCTGTAATAATTACACCTGTAATCGCTTCTCTTGATAACTGTTTTGACTCGATATTTGTATCGCCATATTTTTCAACTAAAGCAGAAAATACACTCTGAAGACTGATCGAACCCATTATTATTTGATAGAATAATTTTTTTTTAGGGGGTACTTTTTCACCACCATTTTCCCATGGTAATCCATTATCTAATAACGCAACTAAACTTTTTTCTCCACCTACTAGGTCTTCTGCTTTACGAAATGATTGAGGTGACAATACTTCCAAAACAGTCCAAGCTGATAAGACGTCACATGCTTCTTGCGTAGTTAATTGTTTCATTTTGTTAGCAATTCAATTTAATATTCTAAGAAATCTGTCCAGCTATTTTGAGCATGCATTTTAGAGAGTATATTGCAACTCATGTAAAATAATAATAATTTAAAAGTTTGGTTGAAAAACTTCTAAATTATTTCTTATAATTGTAACTTAATAGTCTCACACCACGATATTTACTATTTTCGAGGGTATTATGATAATTTTTTTAGGTTCTTTACCGCTTAAATGTTTTTGTATCTCGGGTAATTGCATTACCATATTCTGAATCTCAATATTGTTCGTTACATTGGCAAATTCGTGCGTAGCTCTCAGTTTACCATTAACTTGGATAGCCATGGTATAAGATTCTAGTTCTAACAAGGATTCATTGAAAGAAGGCCAGGAAGTTTGATATAATCTTTCCTTATTGCCTAATTTTTGCCAAATTTCTTCTGTAATATGTGGAATAAATGGGTTAAGTAACTTGATCAAGATACTAAAACCCTCTTTAACACTATCAATATTGGCTTCCTTCCCCTTAGATATTTCATCTGACAAAGCATTAAATAGCTCCCGCATCCTTGCTATGGCTTTATTTAGCTTAAAATCCTTTAGTTCTTCGGTAACATGTTTGATAGTGTAATGGGTAATCTTTGTTAGTTTTTTATTAGCACTCCCAGTTATTTCACTATTAATTAGTATTTCTGCCATATTTTCTAACTTACTAATAAAACGAGAACAGCCCTCAAGACCATTTGCCGACCATTCGAAATCTTTCTCTGGCGGACTATCGGAGAGGACAAATAGCCTAATAGCATCAGCACTATGGTTTGCCAATATTGACTCTAAATCCACGACATTCTTTTTGGATTTACTCATTTTTTCTATTCGTCCTTGAAATGCTTCTTCCCCAGTGTTTTTATTAATCCACTTATCAGATTGTTTTATTACCTCATCTGGGTAAAGCCAATTATTATTAGCATCTTTATAGGTAGCATGTAGAACCATACCTTGAGTTAGTAAATTAGTAAAAGGTTCGCGAATGCTAAGATAACCTTGTTCATTCATTACTTTCGTAAAGAACCTGGAATAAAGAAGGTGCATTACTGCATGTTCAATTCCACCAATATACTGGTCAACAGGTAACCAATAATCACAGGCTTGTTTGTCGGTGATATCTTTTGCTGTCACGCTACAATAACGGGTGAAATACCAAGAAGACTCAAAAAATGTATCTAACGTATCAGTCTCTCGAATAGCTTGTTTTTGACATTTTGGGCAATTAGTATGTTTCCAAGTAGGATGCAAATCAAGAGGATTGCCATGTCCATAAAATGTAACATCGTTTGGTAGAGTTATTGGTAATTCTTTTTCAGCTACTGGCACAGCTCCACAATCCGAACAATAGATTATTGGAATAGGACAGCCCCAATATCTTTGTCTAGACACCCCCCAGTCCTTCAGGCGGTAGTTAATAGTACGTTTGCCTAAACCACGCTGTTCAAGTTCTTCTATAGATTTTTGTTTAGCCTCCTGAATAGTAAGATCATTCAAAAAATCTGAGTTGATCATGATACCATCACCCATGTAAGGTTCCGAGTATACATCCACTTGAACATCCTTATTAATCACTACCTGCTTTGTTGGTAAGCCCATTTTCTTTGCTAACGCATGATCTCTTTCATCATGGGCTGGGCATCCAAAAACTGCTCCAGTACCATAATCCATTAGTACGAAATTTGTTATTACGACAGGAATAATAATTGTAGGATCAAATGGATGAATGGCGAGAAGGTTAGTAAACACCCCTTCTTTTTCGGCTTTATCTACTGCAGCATTAGTGTGTAATTGTGAACACTCCCCAATAAAAGATACCATATCTTTATTTTTATCCACTAATTGCTCAATTATTGGATGGTTATAGGCTATTGCAACAAAACTTGCTCCAAAGATAGTTTCTGGTCGGGTAGAAAACACTTCTATCACACTGTCATTCCCGCGTAGGCTGGAATCTAGATCCTCGCCTTCGCGAGGATGGTATAAAGAGGAGCGTATTTTAAAACTAAAATTTACTCCTTCCGATTTGCCTATCCATTTTTCCTGCATAGATTTAACAGAATCAGGCCAACAGTCCAGTTTTGTAATTCCATTTAATAGCTCTTCAGCGTAATTAGTGATTTTTAGAAACCATTGTTTTAAATATCGTTTCTCAACTAAGGAACCGGAACGCCATCCACGACCATCTACTACTTGTTCATTAGCTAAAACAGTATTATCCACAGGATCCCAATTAACTAAAGATTCTTTTTGATAGGCTAAACCCCTCTCATAAAGCTCTAAAAAGAATTTTTGTTCATGCTTATAATAATCTGGATCACAAGTTGTTATTTCTCGCGACCAATCATATGAAAAGCCAATTGATTTTAGCTGATCTCGCATAGTTGCGATGTTTGAATAAGTCCAGTCTTTAGGATTAGAGTTATTATTAATAGCAGCATTCTCTGCTGGCAAGCCAAAAGCGTCCCAACCCATGGGATGTAATACGTTATAGCCCTGTGATTTCATAAAACGAGCTATGCAATCTCCAATAGAATAGTTACGTATATGTCCGACATGAATTTTCCCGGAAGGGTAAGGTAACATTTCGAGTACGTAATATTTAGGCTTGTCGCTGTCGTTTTCTGCGGCAAAAGCTTTTTCCTCAAGCCAAATTTCTTGCCATTTTTTCTCAATATTTTTCATAATTTTCACTTTACTTATTGGTATTTTGTAGTGATTATATCACTTGCTTTACGCATGGCAGTGTAAAAGTCATAGGGAAAACAGCCTGCCATCATTGCGAAAAGCCGCTCTAATGGCGACGAAGCATGTATCCGGCTTTATAGCTAATAAATTAATCTAATTCCCCTATAGACCTGATGGAATTTGCTGGCTTACAAACTTTGTACTTATCAATCCACCTGCTTCTGAAAAACCCCTGCTTCGTTCAGTTTTTTCGTAAGCTAAGGTTCGTCTTATTTACCATCAATACCACCATTCCCCTCATATTCCAGGTTGGAATTCCTTAATTAATTCTTAATAATTTTTATTACAGCTTCTTTCATCACTAATTTAGCTGCCACCTATTTAACCACAGAATTGTTGGATTAGCTATATATGATCGTATTTGACAATAAACCCTAAGGAGTTATAAGTTGCAGTTTAGGGAAATATGTTTTATAGCGTCCTGTATCTCTGGTAAGTAGCGGAATATCAAGTATATTAGCGTGAGTACCAATAAAGAAATCTGGTAAAACAAAGTTTTTATTACCACTATTTGTTTTATATTGTAGAAAAACTTTACCAGCTAAAAATAGAGCTTCTTTAGGTACTGGCATAATTCTAAAAAATCTTCCTAATAACACTGCTTCTAAATCTTCAATTCTTTCAAAACCTATAGAAACTTCAGTATAAATAAAATCATTAATTATCAATTCATGAAATTGTGAAAGACTAGATAATTTATCAGAAGACCAGCCGTACCATTTATCATCTACTGTTAAAATATCTAGCAATATATTGCTATCTACTAGAATCATGCTCTAGTAAGCCTTATTATCTCATCAGTTGACATTTTTACAGTAGTTTTGCCTGACAAATGTGCTAATAATTTTATCCCTCTATGCTTATTGCTTTGGTGTTTTTTAATTAACACGCCATCATCTTTTTCAATAAAAGAGAGTTCAGTATCTGGCAGGAAACCAAACTTATTCCTGATATTAATTGGTATGGTAATCTGCCCTTTGCTAGATATTCGCATTATATTACTCAAACTAGTTGCTTTCTTAACAGTATAACAAACAAGTAAAGAATTTACAAGTAAAACTCTTACTAGTCAATCAATCAGTGAGTTAGGAATCAACAAATTTTTCATAAGCCACTCCTGTTAATAATGATTGACTCACTGGCAAGTTGATATAATATAAATTAAAACTTATAAAGGATATTGTTATGTTAGCAAATTACTCATGTTTAAAAGGCATTGTATCACAGGATTTAGAAGATCGTACAAAACACACAATGACTCATCACAATCTTATAGTACAAGCCGATAAATTAGACTATCAAGTAAATATAGACACTCAGTCCGATTCTAGAGCTAATGTTAAAGTATTCTATATCGAGCAGTTTAGTAACGAGTTATTAACTAATTTAGGTAAACTAGGAGATGAAGGATTATTTAGCTTGAATCAGTTAACTCACGCCTATAGGTTTGATTATCTCCGTAGCGGAATTTTGCAAGTAGATTATTTAAAAAATATGCAACCAAAACCATGGCAAGAAATTTCATCTTTGTTAGACGCACATATTACACGTGATACAAAGATATGTATTTTAGGTGAATCTTATGATGATATTGAAACAAGGTCAGTAACACCTTATGGTTTACAACTACAGCAAATACATAATCAACTACCCCCTAGAGGTATACATAATATACATCTGAATCAGGGGAACTCTGAACCACACAGTCAAGATAATGGCATTTATCAAGATGGGGCTATATTCATAGAAACCCCTAATAATGGCATTAAAGCTTTTTTCTTCATGTTTGATGAACAATCTTTGCCTACTGATGATTCAGGCAATCCTATTGATAAAGATTAAGTGAACTAATATATAGCTAACCTGATTAGTCATAGCAAATTTACGTCATTGCGAGAAGGCGTAAGCCTACGAAGCAATCCATTTCTAATCGCTTTTCTGGATTGCTTCGTCGCTACTAAAGTAGCTCCTCGCAATGACAATGTTAGTTGGGTTAGCTATATAAATATAAAAGGTCGAAAAAGAAAAATTTATATGAAAAATTATAGGATTGAAACTGATTCATTTGGAGAAATCAAAGTAGATGATCAGTATTATTGGGGAGCAGGAACTCAAAGATCTATTGAGAATTTTAAGATAGGCAATCAAAAGATGCCTATTCAGTTGATTAAGGCACTAGCAATTTTAAAAAAATGTGCGGCAAAAGTCAATAAAGAATTAGGTGATCTTAAGCCTGAAATAGCAGAAGCAATAGATCAAGCGACCACTAGAATATTGAAAGGGGAATTTGATGATCAATTTCCTTTAGTAGTATGGCAGACTGGTTCTGGTACCCAGACTAATATGAATATCAATGAGGTAATAGCCTCTATTGGTAATGAACAATTAGTAGGCAAGAAGGGTGGCAAGTCACCAATTCACCCAAATGACCATGTAAATATGGCTCAATCATCCAACGACTCATTCCCAACTGCTATGCACATAGCAACTATATTGGCTAGTAAGCAACAATTAATTCCAGCATTAACCAGTCTGCATTCAGCGTTAAATACCAAAGCTACAGCTTGGAATAACATAGTTAAGATAGGACGTACTCATTTGCAAGATGCCACACCAATAACGCTTGGGCAAGAATTCTCTGGTTATGTAACGCAAATAGCATATTCCATAGAACGAGTTGAGGAATCACTCAAAAGAGTATATTTTTTGGCACAAGGTGGAACTGCAGTAGGTACTGGTATTAATTGCCGTAAAGAATTTGCCGTAAAATTTTCCGATCAAGTTGCTACATATACCAATCATCCTTTCAAAAGTGCTGCTAATAAATTTGAGGCATTAGCTACTCATGATGCATTAGTAGAATTTTCTGGTACTCTAAATACTATAGCCGGAAGTTTAATGAAAATTGCCAATGACATTAGACTGTTAGGATCAGGACCAAGATGTGGCTTTGGTGAATTACATCTACCGGAAAATGAGCCTGGTTCTTCAATCATGCCAGGTAAGGTCAACCCAACACAAATTGAGGCATTGACTATGGTTTGTGTGCAGGTTATGGGAAATAATCTTGCAGTAACTATAGCCGGATCAAATGGTCATCTTGAACTAAATACCTTTAAGCCTGTTATAATCTATAATATTTTGCAGTCAATAGACCTAATTTCTTCTAGCATAAATAGTTTTGTTACGCATTGTATTGAAGGTCTAGAGCCAAATATAGAACGTATTAATAAGCTGAGAGAACAATCGCTAATGTTAGTAACAGCATTAAATCCACATATAGGTTATGATAATGCGGCAAAAGTTGCAAAAAAAGCCTATCAAGAAGGTATAACTTTAAGAGAAGCGGCTATAAAATTAAAATTTTTATCAGGTGAAGAGTTTGATCGCTTAGTGGTAGCCGAAAATATGGTATAATTAAGTTGATGCTCTTTATAAAGTCTATTATACTAAAAACAATTTATATTTAACAGGTAAAATATTATTATGGCTTTACATCTCAAAGCACCAGAAAATATAATTCTTAAACCAATTATTACAGTATTTGGTGTTGGAGGAGCTGGTGGTAATGCAATAAATAATATGCTACTTGCCAAATTACAAGGAGCAAACTTTGTTGTCGCCAATACCGATGCACAATCACTCGAGCATTCTTTATGTGACAATAAAATACAGCTAGGGATTGCTATCACTAAAGGTCTTGGTGCTGGGGCGGCTCCAGAAATCGGAGCTTTAGCAGCGGAAGAATCAGCCAACGAGATTAAGGGGTATTTAGAGGGTAGCAATATGGTTTTTATCACAGCCGGTATGGGTGGGGGAACTGGTACAGGTGCTTCTCCGGTTGTGGCAAAGATCGCTAAAGAGCTAGGAATTCTTACTGTCGGTGTGGTCACTAAACCTTTTCATTTTGAAGGAAAACACAGAATTAAAACTGCTGAACAAGGTTTACTAGAACTACAAAGATTTGTTGATACTCTGATAGTAATACCGAATCAAAATTTATTTCGTATAGCAAATGAGAGTACTACCTTTGCCGATGCCTTTAAAATGGCAGATGATGTATTACATGCTGGAGTCAGAGGAGTTACTGATTTGATGATCATGCCAGGTCTTATTAATCTAGATTTTGCCGACATTAGAACAGTGATGAGCGAAATGGGTAAAGCTATGATGGGTACGGGAGAAGCATCTGGCGAAGATAGAGCGGTTAAGGCGGCTGAAGCAGCTATCTCTAATCCACTACTAGATCATAACTCAATGCGTGGTGCTAGAGGAGTGTTAATTAATATTACTGGTGGTGCGGATATGACCTTATTTGAGGTTGATAGTGCCGCTAATAGAATTAGAGAAGAAGTGGGAGATAGTGATGCTAACATTATTTTTGGTTCAACGTTTAATCAAGAATTAAATGGCATTATCCGGGTATCGGTGGTCGCTACTGGTATTGATGCTGATCAAGTAATAAGCAACAAGTCCCAACCTATTGAATCAGTGACTAGTACTCCTACAAGCTATGAACAGGTAGCTAGTAATCCTAATTTGACAGAGACAACAATTTTAGAAGAAATTCCAGACTTTGCTCAATATATCGGTGAGAAGGCTAATTTAGTAGATTCTGAAATACAACCTTTAAATTTAAGCATTCAGGCAACATCAATTAATATACCAAATCAGTCAACGATAAGTAGCAAGGACGCTAAATCATCTTTACTCAGTAGAATGTGGAATTCACTAAAATCCAATACTACTCAAACTCAGGAACAAACAAAAAGTCATACTCCTCCAATTTCTCAGAAAAATGATACAGAAGTTGATATCCATGATATCCCTGCTTTTTTAAGGAAACCGAAATAATTAATTTTTATAGTTAACCCGATATTAGTATTTACCCATAACACACTTACAATGCTTCGTCAACTCATGCTTCCTTGCTATAGTTATGCCTATAGGATTAGGTGATAAAGAACATAACTATTGTAAGTTGTCATTCCCGCGTAGGCGGGAATCTAGATACCTGCTTTCGCAGGTATGACACAAAGTTTGTATCACCTAATTCAATAGGTTTCACTATAATAGACCAGGGCAGTTTAAAAGTCGCAACTAATGATATAAGAATCTGTTTTGAGAAATGCATAAACGTCATTGCGAGGAGCCGCTTCGCTACGACACGGCAATCCAAAAAATTGCAACGGCAAAAATAAAACAGCAAGCTGTTTATTTGGATCGCCACGCCACTTCGTGGCTCGCGATGACGGTTATTCGTTTCTAAAATCTAGTATTTTATATCATTAGTTGCGACTTTTAAACTGCCCTGCTAATAGACGGAGTAATGCTAATCGGATTAGTACTACAGTCGTAGTTTACAAATAATATAAAATGTATTAGAATGTATGGCATAGTTGAAGGGTATACTTGCAGCAAAACTGCATAACTCTATTAAATTTTTTTGGTAGTATGAATTTATTTTATAAATTTGGGTTCCTACTATGCAAATATCACCGATTAGTAAAAAAACTGGTTGAAAAACTATCAGTTATACTATAACATTTCAATTATTAAACGTAATGAATGAATCAAAATGAAAAAGCCAAAAGTAGCGACCTTAAGTGCTGAGGAACGAGAAGAACTAATACAACATATTAAGGCAAGTTCATTAACAGGAGATGATCAGCAAGCGGTGATAGAACTTGTGAAATTTTGTAACGAACTAATAGACAAGCTAGCATCATCAAACATCAGTATAAATAAGCTTAAGGAGATGATGATTGGTTTTAAGGCAGATAACAAAAAAAAGATAGTTCAGATTCATTAAAAGAACCACCGAGTGAATCTGATAATAAGAATGGTGGTAATGAAGAAGAGTACGATGAGTCCAAGAAGAGAGATCGCAGTAATTGGCAAGGTAAATATGGATTTGATGATTATCAGGATGCGAATACCAGCTATTTATCTCCTGAGAATTTTTGTAGTGGTGATAGCTGTCCTCACTGTGATAATGGTAAACTCTATAATAGTGAAGCTAGAAAATTGCTACAATTTACAGGTAATGCTCCAATTACAGTCAACAGATATGTAAAGAAAACGTTACGCTGTAATGCTTGCGATTATACAGTTATGAACAATAAGAATATCAACAAATGGACAAATAGTAGCAAAAGTGCAATAGTGTTACAAAAGACCTACGGTACTCCCTTCTATCGTTTATCTAGGTTGCAAAGTTTAAGCGGGGTTCCTGTATCATATAGCTCGTTGTGGCAACAATATTTAGATGTTTGGCAAGAAGGTGGTGGAGCTGAAATTTACAGGGTATTATTGGAAATGGCTGCCGAATGTAGCTCACTGAATCTTGATGATACTAGAGCTAGAATTTTAGAAATTACTGTAGCCAATAAAAAATTACGTACTCAAAATAAGAAAGGACGCAGCTGTTATACCACTACTATATGTGCTAAGACTGCCAATAATGAGGTGATAGTTTTATATTTTACCGGTAATAAGCATGGCGGGGAAAATATTGGTAACGTACTAAAGAATCGTAAGAATAGGACTGATTCTATTCATTTAATGACTGATGCAAGTAACAATAATAACCCGGTATTATCAGAAGCAGATAAAGAATTACTGGCAATAATAGTGATGATCAATTGTTTGTCACATGGGCAGAGAAAATTTACAGAGAATGAACCATATTACCCTGAAGAATGCGGATATTTTCTCAAACAGACTGCTGGGATTTACCATAATGAACATCAATGTAAAGAGATGAGCCTTGAGGAGAAGCTGAAGTACCATCAGGAACATAGCAGTAAATATATAGAAAATATATATAACAAAATAGATGAATTATTTAACGACAAGAAAGTTGAGCCTAATAGTAGGTTTGGGCAAGCTATGAAATATTGGTTAAATAATAAAGAAGGTTTGACGCAATTTTTGAAAATTCCAGTTAGCAGTCTTGATAATAATTGGGCTGAGAGGTCACTACGTACCATTATTTTACAAAGGAAGAATTCATTATTCTTTAAAACAATCAATAGTGCTGAGATACATAGTGGTCTGTATAGTATAGTAAAGACTTGTAGTGAGAATGAAATCAATGCATTTAAATATTTAAATTGGCTGCAAGAGCAGAGCAACAAAGCAAAGAAGCATCCTACGAATTATACGCCTTTTGCCTATGCAAGATATATAAATAATACGGAATTAATCGAGACGGCAGCTTAAATGACAGGAAGCCAATCATTAGAGAGTTTGGCAGAACTAGGATCACCATTATGAATAAGAATGTGTAAGGTTCTATAACAAATCTGATAAGATGAATTATCAGATGGGGAAAGTTTTGCCGTAAATTTACCTTTGGATAGGCGTTTAGAGCATAACCAAAAGCCTTGACCATCAAAGGACAAAATTTTAATGGCAGTTCTGTTTTTATTATAGAATAAAAACAAGGAACCATTAAGAGGGTTGGAAGAAAGTTTTTGTCTGCAAACAGCTATTAAACCATCGATACCCTTACGAAAGTCGATGGCAATAGTGGCAACAAAAATAACTGACTGAGGGGTTAGTTGCAGCATAGAAATGTCTGAATTATGATTTTTGGATCCAATGTTTGGATAATAAGCTTGGTACCATTTGGTTTAATAATGTGGCAAGTGTAGTAATTTTGTTTGGGAGTAGCCACAGGATCAGTATCTATAGAATTTACTAGTTGAAATGGAAGGAAATTAATATCTTGTTGCAGTTTTGCTGCAAGTATACGTTGAATTGAACTAATTATTGTTTTATTAATATTGAGATGTTTGGCTATATCTTTGCAAGAATAGTGATGGAGTAGCTGGCGAACTAATTCCTTTAGATGGTTTGGTATGGGATCAAACTTGTTAGTTTTAGTTTGACGCCAGGCTTTAAATTGCTGAGCTACTTGCTCAATAGTAATTGATGGTATTTGCATAGTAGGAACCCAAATTTATAAAATAAATTTTATACTAACAAAAAAATTAGATAGAGTTATGCAGTTTTGCTGCAAGTATACGTTGAAGGAGGAGATGAGATAAGGAATGGATAACATCAAGATATGGCAAGAACTGGAAGGAATGATAGAAGAAGGTCAGAGTGGTTTAAGAGTAGGATGTAATGATTATAGAACTTTTAATAATATGTCACTGTATGTCAAAGCATTAATGAGTTCTGTTGAGAGGAAGAATAGCTGGCAATTAGCGGTGTAAATTGTAATCATCTATTGACCCCTTTAAAGGAAAAATTGTAATGAAAATTGCCCCCCTAAATAAGTAACAATATCTCCGAAAAATTAATATTGTTAATATTTTTTTTAAGGAGTTTTAAAGGGGTGTTTATAGTGGAAACAATAGGAAGAATACGTAGGATGTACCACGTTGATGGTAAGGCAATTAAAAAAATTGCTAGAGAATTGAATATATAGTTAAACCTATTGAATTAGGTGATACAAACTTTGTGTTAACCTTGCGAAAGCAGGTATCTAGATTCCCGCCGCAGCTAGGAATGACAACTTACAATCGTTATGTTCTTTATCACCTAATCCTATGGGCATAACTATACCAAGAGCTTGATGCGAAGAAAGCAGTTGGAACAGATGGTATGGACAAATCAAACTATAGCTTAAACCTTACAGAGAATATCAGAGAATTGGCTAGTAAGCTAAAGAATATGGTATATAAACCAGGGAATATACTAGAGGTAAAGATATAGTTATGCTCATAGGATTAGGTGATAAAGAACATAACGATTGTAAGTTGTCATTCCCGCGAAGGCGGGAATCTAGATACCTGCTTTCGCAGGTATGACACAAAGTTTGTATCACCTAATTCAATAGGTTTCACTATACCAAAGGAAGGAAGCCCGGGTAAATATAGGATTTTAGGGATTAGCAATTTCGAAGATAAGCTCTGCCAAAAGATGATGAAGAAAGTACTTGAGAACATCTATGAGCCATTATTCCTTAAATGTTCCTACGGTTTCAGGGCAGGAATTGGATGTCATGATGCAGTAAGAGAGCTTTCAAAACATCTTTATGAAAAGGAGGTTGAGAGCATAATAGACTTAGACTTAGCAAACTTTTTTGGTACAGTGGACAGGAAGATATTGATCGAAATATTACAGGAGAAAGTCCAGGATATGAGGCTAATTAGGTATTTAATCCGTATGTTTAAGGCGGGAGTATTATCTGATGGAGAGTTAACTATCCAGGAAGAAGGGGTAATTGCAGGAAGTATTGTAAGCCCCGTACTTGCGAATATATTTGCTCATTATGTACTAGATGAATGGATTAAAAAAGTAGTTACCCAGCATTGCAGGGGAGAGGTAGAGTTATTTCGCTACTGTGATGATGCGGTGATATGCTGTATAGTGAAACCTATTGAATTAGGTGATACAAACTTTGTGTTAACCTTGCGAAAGCAGGCATCTAGATTCCCGCCGTTGCTAAGAATGACAACTTACAATCGTTATGTTCTTTATCACCTAATCCTATGGGCATAACTATAGATATGAAGAGGATGCAAAGAAGATTAAAGCAGTTCTTGCAAAACGACTCGAAAAGTACAAACTTAAACTTAATGAAGAAAAGACCAGAGTGGTCAGATTTTCAAAGAGTCAGCTGTTTCGAGGTATAAAACAGGAGGTCTTTGATTTTCTAGGATTTACCTTTTATCTGGGAAGGTCTAGGAATGGTAGAATAATACCTAAAGTAAAGAGTAGTGGAAAAAGAATAAGAGCCAAGTTAAAGAAAGTTAATGACTGGGGTAAAGGCATTAGAAACAAATGCAAACTACCTATCATATGGGCAACATTCTGCAGCAAGCTTAGAGGACATATCCAATATTATGGAGTGTCGCACAATTGCAATGCAGTAGATAGTTTCATATGGAAGGCGGTTAAAATAATGTTCAAATGGCTAAACAGACGCAGTCAAAAGAAATCACTTAACTGGGAACAATTTAAACTTTTCATTATACGCCACCCTTTGCCAAAGGTAAAAGTATATCATGTCATGTTAAGTGTACATACTGTGTAAATGATGATATCTTGAGCCCATTGCCTTAATAGGGCACGATGCGGATCTAACGAGGGGCGTAATAGGTGACTATTACGTCTACTCCACGAAATGACAATATTTGACACTTATGAATAATAAAGGTATAATAAACAAATTATGGCATAAATAGAATAATATGATTTATATAAACATTATATAAAGAAAATAATCAATAGGGATATTATGGAAGTTATACGTACTAAATTAGGTAATGGTGGTAGAGTCATCATTCCATCGTTATTTCGTCAGAACCTTCATCTAATGGCAGGAGATGACATTATATTACATATGAAGGATGATACAATTTATATTACCACTTCTAATCAAGCTTTATCCAAACTACAAACAAAGGTGAAAAACCATATTAATGTCACTAGTCAAAATATTTCCCTTGTTGATGAACTAATAGCTATGAGACGTTTAGAGGCAGATTGTGAATAATAATATTATACTTGATGCTTCCGCATTACTCGCTCTCATCCAAGAAGAACAAGGAGCAGAGATAATAAAACCTCTATTAAAGTTTTCTGTCATGTCGGCTGTAAATATTGCAGAATCTTTAACGGCATTACAACGCATTGGTATTTCACCACAAGAGGCACTGACTTTGATTACCGATATTGTTACTCTAATTGTTCCATTTGATCTTGAACAAGCTGGATATGTAGCAGAACTACAATCACATGTTCAGCATAAAGGTTTATCTTTAGGCGATCGTGCTTGTATTGCTCTAGGTATCAAATTGCAAATACCTATATACACTGCTGATAAGGTTTGGGCTCAACTACAATTAAATAATGCAGATATTAAATTAATTCGCTAAACTCTTACAAAAATGGATCCAGCAAAATGGCAACTGGATTATTCGAATTAACTTAATCTTCTATTTTTTTTTACTCCAAGGGAATGTTTAGTTATTGGAGTATAAAGGGAACTAGCAACATTTATGTAGGAATGTGGCATAAGGATGTAGCCCTGTAGATACAAGACTTCCAGAGGCTGGTTTTTTTGATTTCTTCTAAAATTTCTTCATAAAAAGAAAAAATGATTCTAAAAAAATTCTCCTACAAATCCCTTAATTTGGTATAATATAACTTACTACTTTCTGTAAAAAGAATTTTTTATTGCATCTATTATTTCATGATAAGGTACTTGCCCAAATAAATAACTATAAGAATAATGTTCTGAAAGCACAGGCTGATAAAGAAATACAACAGATTGTTAAGGAATATAAGTATGATGTTATGCTGCTACAATTAAAGAAAATGCAACAATTAGAGCTGGCTATAGGGAAAATAACACCGCTTAAGGGGCAGTCATCAATTCAAGAAACGCTAACACAACAGATAAAACATAGCTCAGGAACGAAAACAGTTAGTTATCATGATTGTAAGTTGTTATTATCTGACGCAAGTAATTCCGATGATTTGTATAAAGCGTTCGAGAGGTTATTAACTGGAGATGTTGTCCATTCACCAGAACACTCAGGGGTTTTTTAAGCAAAATTGAGTCAATCATTTATTTTGTGTGTGTGCCAAGAAAAGGTGTATTGTGTGGTGTCTATAATTACCGAAAAAGACCAACTAAAAATACCGAAAAATTGGTGAGCAAATATTGAGTATACTTGCAGCAAAACTGCATAACTCTATTAAATTTTTTGGTAGTATGAATTTATTTATAAATTTGGGTTCCTACTATGCAAATATCACCGATTAGTAAAAAAACTGGTTGGAAAAACTATCAGTTATACTATAACATTTCAATTATTAAACGTAATGAATGAATCAAAATGAAAAAGCCAAAAGTAGCGACCTTAAGTGCTGAGGAACGAGAAGAACTAATACAACATATTAAGGCAAGTTCATTAACAGGAGATGATCAGCAAGCGGTGATAGAACTTGTGAAATTTTGTAACGAACTAATAGACAAGCTAGCATCATCAAACATCAGTATAAATAAGCTTAAGGAGATGATGATTGGTTTTAAGGCAGATAACAAAAAAAAGATAGTTCAGATTCATTAAAAGAACCACCGAGTGAATCTGATAATAAGAATGGTGGTAATGAAGAAGAGTACGATGAGTCCAAGAAGAGAGATCGCAGTAATTGGCAAGGTAAATATGGATTTGATGATTATCAGGATGCGAATACCAGCTATTTATCTCCTGAGAATTTTGTAGTGGTGATAGCTGTCCTCACTGTGATAATGGTAAACTCTATAATAGTGAAGCTAGAAAATTGCTACAATTTACAGGTAATGCTCCAATTACAGTCAACAGATATGTAAAGAAAACGTTACGCTGTAATGCTTGCGATTATACAGTTATGAACAATAAGAATATCAACAAATGGACAAATAGTAGCAAAAGTGCAATAGTGTTACAAAAGACCTACGGTACTCCCTTCGTATACTTGCAGCAAAACTGCATAACTCTATCTAATTTTTTTGTTAGTATAAAATTTATTTTATAAATTTGGGTTCCTACTATGCAAATACATCAATTACTATTGAGCAAGTAGCTCAGCAATTTAAAGCCTGGCGTCAAACTAAAACTAACAAGTTTGATCCCATACCAAACCATCTAAAGGAATTAGTTCGCCAGCTACTCCATCACTATTCTTGCAAAGATATAGCCAAACATCTCAATATTAAT